>CAHJXH010000195.1 GCA_903644075.1 Sphingobacteriaceae bacterium
AAACCATAAACCATAAGCCGGGTTTTGGATGGTATTGGCAAGGTATGCTTTCAATACAGGTTCTTCATCTTTATAACGTTTGGCCAGTATGCAAAACCAGTTTTTTTGCTTCAGCCTTACCTGCAACAGCGAATCATTTTTAGGCATGTATACAATTTCAATTGCTTTGCGATAGTTAGCTAAACGCTCGGCTGTAAATTCAGATTCTGCATAGGTTTTGTTACCATCAATGGCAATAAAATCGTCCCACTGTTTATCGGTAACAGCAATATTTTGCTTTAACTGGCCGGTAAGTTGCCAATATGCAGTTACTGCTTCTGTGTTTATGGTTTGTGCATGCAGTGCCGCTGTAAAGCTTAACAGAATGATTAACAGCGTATATTTTATTAGAGTAGTTTTCATGATCGTGTTAAATTTAAGGGCTGGTGTTATTTATTTTTAAGCCATTTTAAAGCTGCTATCACTTTTTTATCGGTGCGCAGGTCATCAAAGTTGTCGCCGCCAATAATCTGTTCGTCGGGGCTCACATTGTTCCAGTAAATATGCCCTTTGGTATCGGCCTCGATAGAAGTAGCCATAAAAATCCCGATATCATTAGTCAGTTGAAATGAGTCGTTGGCAGTAGTGTAACCTCCTGTATCCTCGCCTATAAACCAGGTGTTGTTGCGGCCTTTAAAAGATATAGCTACGGCTTCGCCCGAACTGGCTGTTTGTGGGCCAATTAGTACCACAACCTTTAAGCCCGCAAAAGATTTTGCTACGCTGCTCAGTCGGCAGTAGGTATCGGTACCCACATAGGCGGTATTATTGGTAACGCCCCATGCCTGTTCTGTTTTAGTCGCCGGGTCTATAAACGACCCCAGTTTACCCGGCGAAAAAAGATTTGCTATACCACCCAACATGGCAAACATGCCGCCACCTGGATTTAACCGCAGATCGATAACCAGGCCTTTTAACTTTTCAGGGTTGAGCTTGTTTAAAGAGTCCTGTATTTGCTGCCCTATCAGGTCCTGATCATGCGGATGGGTGGGGTTATTATCGGGGATCAATAAATAGCCATAACCTTTTTCAATCAATTGCGATTTAATGGTAGTGTTGTGTGCCTTTATTTTACTGAGCAGGGCTTGGTGGGCCAGTGTATCAATACTTACTTTGGGGCCTCGCCAGCCGTAATACTTATTGTTATAAACTAAAAACCCATGATGATCGCCCAGGAGTTTGTACAATAATTTTATTGCAGGTACAGCCTCTTGTATGGTTTTAGCATTGGCTACTGTTATGCGTACTGTATCTTCTACCTGTTTCCAATTAACCTGGTTACGGTAAATAGAATTTGTTTTGGCATAGCTTAAGGCGGTATCTATAAGTAAATGTGCACTATCCGGCTTAATGGTTTTGCTTTGAGCCAATAAGCCTGCCGGTTGCATCAGTACAAAAAACAAGAGCAGGTAAATGAGTTTAGTTAAGGTTTTCATTTTATGTTGTTTTAATTTGATGACCAAATCTCCTCAATGCCCAACGGCTCCTCCATTTTATAATCCGAACCCGCCTATATATTATCCCAAAACCTGCTTTGCGTTTTATTTAGGTTTAAATTGATATTTTGCGGATTGGGATAACAAAACCACCTGTTGGTATAAATAAACATGACGTTTATGATACTACAGATATATTAGCGGCATGAAACAACAAAAACTATGGATGTATTACCTGCTGGCCTGGGCGGCTTATGTAGCATACATTTATATCGATAATGTAGTTAACAATCGCGGCTCGCAGCCTTATGTATGGTCGCACCTTACGGCCTCGTTTGTGGAGTTTAGCTTTTTGTGCTTTACCATAAGTTTTTGAAGCGGAAACTGATCCCGGTGTTTATTATCGGACTTTTTGTGGCTGAAGGTTTATTTATAGGCACACGATGTTTGATAGAAGAAGTGCTGTACATACAGCTAATTGGTCACGGCAACTATAATCCCGGCACTACCATATTACATTATGTAGATGATAACTGGTGGAAGGCACTGCAACCCATTTTGCTCAGCTTCATCATCTGGGCATTTTTAGAAACCTTTAATCGCGAGCGCGAAAACGAGCAACTGAGACAAGAAAAAACACAGGCCGAACTGGCTTTCCTTAAATCGCAGATCAACCCTCATTTTCTATATAACACGCTTAACTATATTTATTCGATGGCTTACCCGGTATCGGAAAGGTTGGCCGATACCATCATCAAGCTCTCGAACCTGATGCGCTACATGCTGGCCGATAATGCCAATAACCTGGTTGATCTGGAGAAAGAAGTGGATTACCTGAATAATTATATCGATATATACCGCATGCGTTTTGAAGACCATTTCTTTGTTGATTTTAAAGTAAACGGCAATACCGGCGGTGTGCAAATTGCTTCACTGATGCTGATACCTTTTGTAGAGAATGCCTTTAAACACGGTGTAATGAATGATGAGCAAAGGCCTGTACGGATAAAGCTGCAAGCCAGCCAGTCTTTGCTAACCTTTACGGTGAGCAACAAGATCAATCACAATCAGAAAGATCATTCGAGCGGGATAGGGATGGCGAACATTCGCCGAAGGCTGGACCTGATTTATCCTGGCAGGTACGATTTACTGATTGCCAACAACGGCGATACCTATAAAAGCACATTAAGTATTAAATTAGCCCAATAACCAATCACTCTATGATCCGCTGCCTTGCTGTTGATGACGAAGCCTATGCTACCAAAATTATAGCTGATTATGTTAAAAAGATTCCCTTTTTAGAATTGGTTGGCACCACAACAAGCGCCATTGATGCACTATCGCAAGTGCAGCAAGGTAATATTGATTTGGTGTTTCTGGATATCCAAATGCCCGATCTCACCGGTATCCAGTTCCTGAAACTATGCAGCAACAAATGCAAAGTAATACTCACCACTGCCTACCCCGAGTATGCCTTAGATGGCTTTGAGCACGATGTAATTGATTACCTGCTGAAACCCATTGCCTTTGATCGTTTTTATAAGGCAGCGCAAAAGGCATTGAATATCATTAGCCCCTCTGTTGCGCAACCAGCTCCTGTAATTGAAGCTCAGCCGATGGTAGCTACCGCTGCATCAGATTACATGTTTATTAAAGGCGAGAGCAAAAACAAGTTTTTAAAGGTTGATTACCAGGATATATTATACATCGAAGGATTAAAGAACTACGTATCTGTTTTTACCACCAGCCAGCGGATTATTACCTACCAAACCCTGCGCGATATGGAAACCACCCTACCGCAGCCACCTTTTTACCGGGTGCATAAATCGTACATAATTTCTATTGATAAGATCCGTATGGTAGATGGCAATACGGTTTACATCCAGGATCAATCTATTCCTATCGGGGAAACTTATCGTGATGATTTTTTTAAGCTGATCAGGGAAAGCGAGTAATTAAATCTGATTGTCAAAAATCAAATGATCCGCTACAGATTCTGTTTAAAAATCAGAACTTGCATTGGTGATGAAAAAAGCAGAACACATTTATCAAAACATGTTTGTCGACAAAGAATTGAAGGATTCATTTTCGATTAATTATTGGGATGATAAACTTTTCGATACTCGTGCTTTCAGAAGCACTTACAACAGAATATTTTTGATTGGAAATGGACATGGAAGTATACAGATAGATGATACAGCCTACCCCATTAAGGGCAACGAACTTTTGCTATTGGCTAAAGGCCAGCTTTATAAGTTTTCGGCTGATACACAGGTGACCGGCTACGAACTTATTTTCGGCGATTGCTTTTGGGAGCGCACTCCGGCCAGTGCCAGTAACTGCAAAGCAATATTGTTTAATAACGCATCGGCCAACCAACAAATCCCGGTGGCTAAAGCTAACGTGCCTGAGCTGTTATCGCTGTTCAACACCCTTTATCAGGAGTTTTTGACGGAAGACTACATCAACAAACTTGATGCGCTGGCTGCCTATCTAAAAATCATCATGATTAAGATTGCCAATATTAATGCGCTACTGGTTAATGGATTTGATAGTCACGAAAATCAGCTTTATCGTCAATTTCTGGAGTTAGTAAGCAAGCAATACCAAAGCACACATGAGGTAGCAGATTTTGCACAGCAATTAGGCATAACCGCCCGTAAATTGAGCGATTTATGTAATCGTTGCGCAGGCAAGGGTGCTAAAGACATTATTAACGGACAACTGGTTGCCGAAGCCAAACGTTCACTGCAATTTTCGGCCAAACCGGTTAAGGAGATTGCTTTTCATCTCAATTTTTCTACCCCCGATCAATTCAGTCATTTCTTTAAAAAGAACACACAGGTATCACCTCACCAGTACCGCTCTAACTTCGTAAATATTGGCATGTGATTGACGTAATTTGACATTCCCCGGTGCTACCGGCAGACCTATCTTTGAACAAAAAACAATGATATGTCTGTCAATAAATTAAAATCAGTAGCCGGGGTTGTTATCCCCGATAGCCCCATAGCCACACAAGCCACCGAACTTTTGCTGGATCATGGTACCGAATTTTTATATAATCATTCGCTCAGGGTTTTCCTGTTCTCATCGCTCAATGGCAATCGTAATAATTTAAAGTATGATGCAGAATTGCTGTATGTAAGCTCGGTATTTCATGATTTGGGCTTAACACCAAATTACAGCAGCCCCGATAAACGGTTTGAAGTCGATGGTGCCAATGCCGCCCGCGATTTCCTGAAAAGCCACGGCTTGCCGCACGAATCATTACAGCTGGTTTGGGATACCATCGCCCTGCACACTACCATTGGTATTGCAGAGCATAAAGAAAACGAGGTAGCTTTGATGTATTCGGGCGTTGGACTTGATGTAATGGGCGAAGGCTATGATAGCCTCAGCGAGGAGAATCGCGAAGAAATTATCAGCGCCTTTCCACGTAACGATTTTAAGAAGAAGATCATCCCTACCTTCTTTAGTGGTTTCGAGCATAAAACAGAAACTACTTTCGGTAACATTAAGGCTGATGTATGTGCCTTTATGATCCCTAACTTCCATCGTAAAAACTTTTGTGATTGTATTTTGCATTCGCCCTGGAGCGAATAATCTATTTTGAAGTTTCGTTTAAATGATTGATCAATCAAAAGCCCGATTGCAAATTTCTGATAGCTTTGCAAAATGGAAACATTATCAGGAAAAAATGCGCTTATTACCGGCGCAGGTAAAGGTATTGGCAAAGCACTGGCCATAGCCTTAGCTAAAGAAGGTGTTAACGTTGGCTTAATTGCCCGTAACCAAACAGACTTGCAACAGGTTGCTGCAGAAGTTGAAAAGCTGGGTGTTAAAGCATTTATTGCCACCGCCGATGTGGGCAACATTGAACAAGTAACCGCAGCTGTTGAAACCATTAAAACAGGCTTGGGCTTTATCGATATACTGATTAATAATGCAGGCACCGCAAGCTTCGGTGGTTTTATGGAGCTTGATCCTGCCCGTTGGGAAGAGATTGTACGCATTAATTTGCTGGGTGCTTATTATGTAACCCGCGCCGTATTACCTGCCATGATTGATAAAAAAGTAGGCGATATAGTTAACATCGCATCTACCGCCGGCCAGCGGGGTGCTGCTGTAACGAGTGCTTATAGTGCTTCGAAATTTGGCCTGATTGGCATGTCCGAATCCTTGATGCAGGAAGTGCGTAAACACAACATCCGCGTAAGCACTTTAACACCAAGTACTATTGCGACTGACATGGCCATGGATTTAAAACTGACCGATGGCAATCCCGACAAAGTAATGCAAGCCGAAGACTTTGCCGATTTTATAGTACATAACCTTAAATTAAACCGACGTGTATTTGTGAAAGAGGCAGGTTTATGGTCTACCAACCCATAAGAATTAGAAAGCCCAATCCTTAACAGATTGGGCTTTCTAATTTACTTCACTTTGTATCTAAGCCAGAGAATATCATTTTTCAGTTGCTTAACCTCCAGTAGTTTTAAATGAGTAGCCGGACCTTTTTCCAGGCCTTTACTCACATCAAATAAAGTTGGTGTATCTGGCGAACCATCGGCTATCGGCATATGCAGAAAGCTAAGCTCATCTATCAGCCCATCGTTTAATAGCGAACCATTTAAGTGGCCTCCACCTTCTAACAACAAAGTTTTAATGCCGAATAATTTGCGCAGCTTATTTAACGCCAGTTTAAAATCAACTTCCTTTTCACCGGCAAAAATATAGGAGATGCCGGTTTGTTGCAGATAGTTTAAATAGTTGTTAGGCACATGTTCTGTCAATACAGAAATGATATGGTCGCCATCAATATCTGCTTGTTCCCAGTGTAGTTTGCCATCTTTATCTACCGCTATCGCAAACGATTTTGCTTTAGCGTTGGCGATATAATCTTTACGGTCAATTTCCTTTCCTGCAGGTTTTAGGTGCAGTGGTTTGTCGCTTGCGAAATCGGTTTCCATAGTAACACGGCCACACATCCAGGCATCTGCTTTGTGCGAGCTGCCTGTTTGCTCGTAAGCACCCATGCCTTTAAACTGTCCCCATTGCTTGGTTAATATCCGTCCATCCACAGAGCTCATCATGTGGCATATTACATAAGGTCTTTTCATAGTATAATGCAGGAAGAACAGCAATGAAGTGGGTTTTGTTTATATAAACCGGAGTTTAAACCTCCATCAATTGCTGATAGTTCTTTACAAACTGCCCCACATGAAAGCCATCGCACAGGGCATGGTGTACATGCACTGATACAGGCAACCAAACCTGCCCATCCCGAAAATCCAATTTTCCGAAAACGATCTTCGGTACACTATCATTTGCTGATAACATCTGCACATGCTGCATACTGGTAAACTTAATATCCGGTAGAATTGAGTAGTGGATCAAGCTGTCGGGGCCAAATTTAAGTTCTTGTCCCACAGCTAATTTCTCAGCATCTATAGCTTTCCTGGCCTGATGTGCAAATTCACCAAAATTGGTATTGTAATCAAAATAGGCAAACCCGAAGGTTTCATCATTACGCAACACAGTAATTGAGCCCGAGATCTGGTCATAGGCCACTACCCCATCTTCATTAAGCCGGTATGTGAACTCCTTGACCCTGTTAACCGCCAACAGCGATTTATGCAGATAATACATCAAAAATGATTGCTTATAAGCCTTGCAATAATTATAAGCAGCGGTACAATTAATCTCTGTACATACACCCCAAAAAGGTTGTTCAAATTTTTTGAAGAAGTTATAATGATGCCTTCTTTTCCAGTTGGCGATATCAATTTGCGTATATTTGACTGGTTGTTCCATAGGCGCAAATTTGCATTAGCAAATGCCGTCTGGATATGCCTAAACGGATTAAAAATATACCCAAACGGATTATGTTTCAACTGGACGGAAAAGAGTTTGCTAGCCTCATTAAGCGGGAATTTACGACTGAACTGATGACCACAGAAACATCAATTGCCGTAAAAGATGTATTTGAGTGCCGTACCAAAAGCCTCCGCGATGAGGATTTCGACATCCTTAATTTCAGCTCCAGTTTCCAGGACGATTTCAGGATCAATAACCTGCAGGATACCACGCACGTAAGTTTGCATTATCAACTCGCGGGCAAATCAGATGCCTATATTTCAGGCTTTGGAAAGATCTTACCGATGGACAAAGGCCGCTTTAACCTGCTCAATTGCGTTGATCCAGTGAGCACATTTGTATTCCCCAAACAACAGGTGTACGAATATTTGTGCGTGGGACTAAAGCCATCATTTTTTAGGTCTGTACTACAGGATTGCGGCCCTGCTTACGAAAGTATGCTGGAGCAAAGCCAGCGTGGGCAGGCTTTTTCCCTCCATCACCCTAACAGTACAACAGACCATCTGCAACGCGATACCTTAAACTTATTAAAGCATCCGCCTGTGGCAGATAATTTAAAAACGCTTTACATTCGATCTAAGGTGAAAGAATTGATTTTGCTTACCATTGGAGGTCGTGGCGCGGAAGATAAAAAGGCTGTGACCAATATTGATACCGATAAGTTAAACGCTGTAAAAGTATACTTAACAGCCAATTACCTCGCTGTCTTTACATTAGAATCCGTCAGCAAAACCTTCGGACTTAATGAATTTAAGCTAAAAAGTGGTTTCAGGAAATTGTTTGGCTATACGGTGTTTGGATACATTCACCAACTAAGAATGGAACACGCCTATACCCTGCTATGCAGTGGCGGCTTTAGTATTGGTGAAGTTGCGTCCATTATCGGCTACACTTCCGATTCGGCATTTATCCGGGCGTATAAACTTCAGTTTGGATACACGCCCGGTAAACATCAATTATTTGCCTAAACCATCCGGATGAAAATCCAGCGAAATAGAATTCATGCAATATCTTTTATGTGTTGGTGCGGGGCCATCATCAAAAATGTGGCCCAGGTGCGATCCGCAACGTGCGCAAAGCACTTCGGTACGATCCATACCGAACGAGCTATCGGTTTTGTAGACCACGCTATTTTTACGTACAGTTTCAAAAAAGCTTGGCCAGCCGCAATCGCTTGCAAACTTAGCATCAGATCTAAACAACTCATTACCGCAAACGGCGCAGAAGTAAGTCCCTTTGGCATATTTGTTCCAGTACTGGCCGGTAAAAGGGCGCTCGGTAGCCTGTTCCCTTGCAGTTGCATACAAGGCAGGCGGAAGGATCTTTTTCCACTCTGCATTGCTTACATTAAGTTTTTTAATATCCGTGTTTGAATAATAAGGGTTATTCTGATGCCCGGCTCCGGTTTTTAAATGCTGTGCATTAACCGCATTAAAACAGAGCAGCAAAGCTGCTATAATAACTATCGATTTCATGTTTGATTATCTTTTATCTGTGAACTAAAACCAACACGGTTTAGTTTTTCAGTTTGTCTTTAAATGCACGTTTAAAAGCTTCAACCTCTGGTTGTATTACATATTTGCAATACTCCTGGTTTGGGTTCTGGTTAAAGTAGTTCTGGTGATAATCTTCGGCCTTGTAAAAAGCAGTATATGGCGTAACCTCCGTTACAATTTTGCTTTTATAGGCTTTTTCGGTATTTAATTTACCAATGTAATAATCGGCTTTTTTCTTTTGCTCGGCATTGTGGTAAAATATAGCCGAACGGTATTGCGTACCCACATCATTACCCTGGCGGTTCAGTTGGGTTGGGTCGTGCGCCACAAA
>CAHJXH010000196.1 GCA_903644075.1 Sphingobacteriaceae bacterium
GACTGGATACACGTCGACATTATGGATGGTATGTTTGTACCTAATATATCCTTTGGCTTCCCGGTTGTTAAGGCGGTTGCCAAACATGCTAAGAAACCGCTGGACGTACATTTGATGATTGTTGACCCTGATCGTTACCTGCAACAGTTTAAAGAAGCAGGAGCGGCCAGTATTACCGTACACATGGAAGCCTGCCCGCATTTGCATCGCACTGTGCAAGCTATTAAAGAATTGGGCTGTAAGGCGGCCGTAGCCTTAAATCCGCATACGCCGGTTGCTTCACTGGTTGATATTATTAAAGATCTGGACATGGTGCTCATCATGTCTGTTAACCCGGGTTTTGGCGGGCAAAAATTTATACCCAATACTTACAAGAAAATAAAAGAGCTGAAAGCGCTCGCATCCGTAGAAAATCCGAACCTGATTATAGAAATTGATGGAGGGGTAGACCAAACAAATGTTAATAACCTGCTCGAAGCAGGTGCTACTGCACTGGTTGCAGGTAACTCTGTATTCTCTGCTACTGACCAGCTAAATGCCATCAAACAGCTTAAAAACCCACTAAAATCATAGATTTTATATACTTTGGTGATTGGGCATCAATAAACTTATTAAACAGATCAGCTTAATTGTAGTGCACTGTTAATAAATCATTGATTTTTTTGCCAAAATAATATTCCATTTCTTTAATTTCGGGGCGGCTAATCAATCCTTTTAACCCTTAGCCCATTATAAAAATAACTGATATGAAACACAATTTTGGAGCCGGTCCAGGCATCCTGCCTCACGAGGTATTAAAACAAGCTGCGGAAGCTGTTGTGAATTTTAATGGTATTGGCCTTTCAGTACTTGAAATTTCGCATCGTTCGTCCGAGTTTGAGGCAGTGCTTGATGAAGCCGTTAAGCTTGTAAAAGAGCTTTTCAGCGTTCCGGACGGTTACTCGGTTTTATTTTTACAAGGCGGTGCAAGCACACAGTTTGCTATGGTGCCTTATAACCTGTTACCAGAAACTGGTAAAGCTGCTTATGTAGAGTCGGGCGTGTGGGCAAACAAGGCGTTAAAAGAAGCCAAATATTTTGGTAACGTAGAAGTTATTGCTACTGCTAAAGAACGCAACTTTACTTATATCCCTAAAGATTATACCGTGCCATCTGATGCTGCTTATTTGCATTTAACATCAAACAATACCATTTATGGTACGCAATTACATGAATTCCCGGCATCATCTATCCCGGTTGTTTGTGATATGTCATCTGATATTTTCAGCCGTAAAGTTAACGTGTCCGATTTCGGTATTATTTACGCCGGCGCTCAGAAAAATATGGGCCCTGCAGGTGTTACGCTGGTAATTGTTAAAGACGAGATTTTAGGCAAAGCAGATCGTAAGATCCCGGCTATGTTTAACTACCAAACCCAAATTGAAGGGGGCTCAATGTACAATACACCTCCGGTGTTCGCTATCCTGGTATCTATGCTTACCCTACGCTGGTTAAAGGCTAAAGGTGGGGTAGAAGCTATCGAAAAAGAGAATGATGCTAAGGCAGCTGCTTTGTATACCGAGATTGACCGTAACCCATTATTCAAAGGTGTATGTGTGCCCGAAGATCGTTCTAAAATGAACGTTTGCTTTGTGGTAGAAAACCCTGAGCACGAAAAGCCATTCCTGAAATACTGCGACGAAAAAGGTATCGTAGGTATTAAAGGTCACCGTAGCGTAGGTGGTTTCCGTGCATCAATTTATAATGCATTGCCAATCACCAGCGTACACGTGCTGATTGAAACTATGCAGGAGTTTGCGGAAAAAAATAAATAAATTGGTTAATTAAGTTGATTGTTGAGTGGTTGATTAGGTTCTAATCTTCCGCCAAAACTTAATCAACTTAATCCAACCTAATCAACTTAATCAACAATAACATGATCAAAATATTAGCTAATGATGGTATCGACCCGATAGGCAAAAAAATGCTTGAAGAAGCAGGCTTTGAGGTTGACACCAATACCATACCACAAGATGAGTTACCTGTTAAATTGCAGGCCTATGATGGTATTACAGTGCGCAGTGCAACTAAAGTGCGTAAAGCATTAATTGATGCCTGTCCTAATTTAAAAATGATTGGCCGCGGCGGCGTTGGCGTTGACAATATCGACGTTGAATATGCTAAAGAGAAAGGCATCCCAACTTACAATACACCGGCTTCATCTTCAAACTCTGTTGCAGAGCTGGTTTTCGGTCACCTGTTTACCGGTGCCCGTTTCTTACAAGACAGTAATCGTAAAATGCCTGTTGATGGCGCAACCAAATTTAACGATCTGAAAAAATCTTACGCTAAAGGCGCTGAGCTTCGTGGCAAAACTTTGGGTATCCTTGGTTTTGGCCGTATTGGTAAAGCGGTAGCTAAAATTGCTTTAGGGGTAGGTATGGATGTTTTAGCGTTTGATGTTTATGATTTCGATACCGAGCTTGAATTAGAATTAGGCGGTGGCAACGTGGTTAAAGCATCTGTTAAAAAGGCGACTCAGGAAGAGATTATCGCACAAAGTGATTTTATTACCCTGCACACACCGTTTATCGAGAAACCAATTCTTGATGCTGAAACTTTCGCTAAAATGAAAAAAGGCGCAGGCGTAGTTAACTGCTCACGCGGCGGGTTAATTGACGAGCTGGCTTTGGTTGAAGCCCTAAATAGTGGCCAAATTTCATTTGCAGGCCTTGATGTATTCGATAACGAACCTACACCAAGAGCAGAGATCTTAAATCACCCTAAAATATCTTTAACCCCACACATCGGTGCTTCTACTAACGAGGCACAAGAGCGTATCGGTGTTGAGTTAGCTATGCTGATTATCAATCATTTTAAAGCTTAATTTTAGAGCTAAGAAGCTTGAGACAGGAAACAAGGCCTGATCTTATAAATATACAAGAAAGGCAGTTCAATTTGAGCAGCCTTTTTTGTATATAAAACGGTGGCACGTGCCACGTGTGCCACCTGTGCCACTTTGCAGACTTAAAAGTCATTATTATACCTTGTGGTATATTTTTATTTAATTAATAATCAGATTTTTAAGTGTTATTTTTACTGATTTTTTAATTCGGTATCTGTGCCACTTTTGCTAACTTAAAAGTCATATTCTGTGACAAGTTTTTGTTAGTAAAATAATGTTTAAGTCTATGGAATTATTTAATACAAAGTACAGTATTCGCGTAATTTGTCATTCAGAGCGACAGCGAAGAATCTTCTTCAATTAGCAGGCTAAGATTTGCAAGTCGAGTTTGTAAGTAGCAGAAGATTCTTCGCTGTCGCTCTGAATGACAAATATATAACAAGAGAGGCTCCTCAAATTGAGGAGCCTCTCTTGTTATATTGTATATATGGTTTTACAACTCGTAAACCAACCCTTTTTCAGGAATAGTAACCGGGTAATCTTCAGCCTCCAAACCCGCTGCAAAAGCTTCCATACTTTGCGGATCGCCATGCACCAGAAATACTTGCTTCAGTTTGGCTTTATCTTGCTGTTTAACGGTGTTCATTAAATCTTCGTGATCTCCGTGGGCGCTGAATAGGTCTGTCTGTTTGATCGTCGCATACACGGCCAATTCACGGTCTTTAATGTGGACGATAGGGTCACCACGTAATAATCGGTGGCCCAGTGTACCTTTAGCGCAATAGCCAATGAACAGGATGGTGCAGTAGTAATTCTGAATGTTATAGAATAAGTGATCCTGGATCCGGCCGCCCTCTAACATACCTGCTGATGAAATGATGATGCAGGGCTCAAAATAATTTGAGATATCCCGGCTATCTTTCAGGTTTTCGATATAGGTGAGGTTATCAAATTCAAACTCGTCGCCTTTTTTATTATAAAAGTCTTGCGCTTCCTCATTCAGCAGGCTATGAAATTTGCGAAAAGTCTGGGTTGAGCGCGATGCCAGTGGGCTATCAACAAATACTTTAACAGGCGGCAGTAAACCACTGCTAAAGATTTTGTTAAGCGAATATACCAACGACTGTGTACGCCCGATACTAAAGGCCGGGATAATTAACCTGCCGTTTTCTTTAATGCAAGCCTTGTCAATGGTGTCAACTAAAACCTCTTCAACCGTTTTGCCTTTGGTATGATGGCGGCCACCATAGGTTGATTCTGTAACCAGGTAATCAACAGGGGGGATAACTTCCGGATCATTCAATACCGGGTAGTTCTTGCGGCCTATATCGCCTGTAAAGGCAATAGATTTCTCTACCCCATTATCGTTGATCTTCAATACCGCAGCTGCTGCACCCAAAAGGTGGCCAACGGGTACAAAGGTTAATTCGATATCTCCGGTTAATTTAAATGGGCGGTTAAAGCCAATGGTAACAAAACGATCAACCGTATCCATTACATGCTTGTGCAGGTATAAGGGCTGGCTGGCCGTATTGCTATGATGGTGGTGTTTGCCACGACTGCGCTTGCGGCCACCCTGTGCTTTATTTAAAAATATACTCACCGAATCCATCATCAGCATTTCGGCTAGATCGGCAGTAGGCGGGGTGCATAAAATCTGGCCGTTAAAACCTAAACGTACAAGAGTGGGCAGGTTGCCAGAATGATCGATATGGGCGTGAGTTAAGATCACCACGTCAATTTCTTCGGGTCTGAAAGGAAAGTTTTCGTTAGATATCGTACTGCGCTCTTTTTCATAATCGAGCCCGCAGTCTATCAATATTTTATATCCGGCAACATCAAGCAAATGCATGCTCCCTGTTACCTGACGGGCTGCCCCGTGTATAGTTAATTTCATTCTTTAAGTTGGACGTTGTACGTAATACGTTAGACGTTTAGCGCACCGACTCCTTAAGTTTTTAATATAAGTTGATGTAATATGTTAAACGTTATACGTATTAAGTTGTACGTTTTAACGCATTATCAATCCCTAAGTTTTTTAATAATATATGTTCGATGTAATATAACATGTTTATACGTAGCTACAAAACGTCAAACGTCTTACGTACAACGTTTACGCTTCCAGTTGCAGCTGGCTTAAATATCGGTATAAGCCGGTTTCGTTATGCATCAATTCTGCATGGCTGCCGGTTTCGGTAATAGTACCTTTATCCAGCACAATGATTTTATCTGCTTCGCGGATGGTTGATAAACGGTGGGCAATAATGATAGAAGTACGGTCTTTCATCAATACTTCCAGCGCCTCTTGTACCAAACGTTCTGATTCAGAATCCAGTGAAGATGTAGCTTCATCCAGAATTAAGATCGATGGGTTTCTTAACAGCGCCCTTGCAATAGCAATACGCTGGCGCTGACCGCCTGATAGTTTAACACCACGTTCCCCAACTAAGGTATCATAACCTTCAGGGAAATTGCTGATGAAGTTATCAGCGTTTGCTTTCTTAGCAGCCTCGATCACTTCTTCGCGACTGGAACCTAATTTACCGTAAGCGATATTTTCCAGGATGCTTCCGCCAAACAACAACACATCTTGCGGAACAATGGCAACCTGGTTACGGATATCAGTCAAGGCAAAATGATCTGCCGGCTTGCCATCAAAAGTGATGTTTCCGCTTTGCGGATGATAGAATTGTAAGATCAGCGAAGCCATTGTTGATTTACCCGAACCACTTGGGCCTACAATCGCAATCTTCTGCCCGGCTTCGGCATCAAAAGAAACACCTTTTAATACCTCAATTTCCGGGCGGGAAGGGTAGTGGAAGTTTACATTATTGAAGCTGATGTTACCATCAATTGTCTTTTTAACTTTATTCTGTTCTGCATCGATAGATACCTCTTCGCCTTCTTCGGCCAGTATTTCCAGCACACGTTCACTTGAGCCTACCGCTTTTTGGATGTTGGCATACAAATCGGGTAAACTACCCATTGCTGCACTGATGAAAGCTGCATACACAATAAAAGTAGTCAGCTTACCGAAGGTAAAACCATTATCGTGGATGGATACCAGGTAAGAGCCATACCAGATCTCGCCAAATATGGTACCGAATAAACAGAACACGATGAAGGCGCCGAACAAGCCGCGGTATTTAGAACCTTTGATAGCCAGGCCAACTACATCGCGTAAGTTTTTATCATAACGGCCCGCCTCAAAAGCTTCGTTTACGAAAGCTTTAACGTTGGCTATACCTTGCAGGGTTTCTTCAACAATGGTATTTGAATCGGCTAACTTATCCTGTGCCTGGCGTGATAGCTTGCGAATGAACTTGCCGAAAAAAATAGCAGTAGCGATTAAGAAAGGAAGTACAATTAAAAGTGCGAATGTTAATTTGATGGATACCACCATCAACAAAATAATACCGCCAACTAAGATGATGATCTGCCTGATGGCCTCGGCAATGGTAGTGGTTAAAGTATCCTGAATTTGAGATAGATCTGCTGAAATACGGCTGTTTAATTCGCCAACCCTGCGGTTAGAGAAGAAGTTCATCGGTAGAGTAATCAGCTTAAAATAAGTATCGCGGCGGATATCTGCCAGTGATTTCTCAGCCACCTGCACAAACCAGGTAATGCGGAAGTACGATACAAAGGCCTGCAAAAATAATACTGCAATAGCAACCTCACCAATGGTGGTTAAGCTGGCCGGCATAAAAGCATAACGTTGTTTGCCTTGTGCAGCATCGATCAATGCACCGAAGAAACCCGGAAACGCCAAACCTGTTAAGCTTGATAGTACCAGGAAAATAAGGCCGCCAATAAATTTGGCTTTGTAGGGTTTAATATAACTTAAAAGCTTGCCGATGTTCTGCAGGCTTTGCTTATTTAATTTTGCTTTTGGTAACTCTTTCTCGGCAGCGTTTCCGCTGTTTAATCTTTGTCGCGCCATCTTTAATTCAAAGCAGCTAATTTACGCTTTAATCGCGCGTTTTTTGCCCGTGATCCACAAAATTGACGTTACAATGAACAGTATCAGCGAGATAATTAGCCAAAACTTCAATCTTGCCTCACTTTTTTCGGCATTTTGAGCCTCTGCTTTCAATTTATCGTTCAGATCGCGAAGCTTATTGATCGTCGACATATAAGCCAGCGAATTATCCTCCGTCTCTTTTACCTTGGTTTGAATGGTTTGCTGCTGAAAGGTGCGATAATCGAGCTGGTTATTTTTGAGCGTTAACAAAACCTTAGTCTGCTGCAGAATGTCATTGTCGGTTTTTACAATATCCATCAGCATATCGTTTGACCGGCGAATATCTTTCTTAGTCTGCATGCCGAAAATACCGGAGTGCTGGCTTAGGCTAGCACTGTACTGGCCAAATTTTGCAGACCGTGCGGTCAACATATCATTTATTTTTTTACGCTGATTTTGATAAGCAAGCGAATCGGGGTTGGGTTGAGCATAAACCATACCACATGACAGGCAGATAACTGCCAGCAACAAAAGTTTTTTCATAAGCAGAGGATTAGATTATTGAAAATCTATAATCACGCTGTCACCAAGATTTAAACCTAATAACCCGCTTGCGTTGCCTTTGTTTATGGCAATTTCTAAATGGTCGCTAATACCAAACAAACAAAGCTTTTCACCTTCGGGTACTTCGTTATAGTGCCAGCTCAAATGGGTAATAGTTTCGTTGCGCTTAAAGTAGAGGGTAAAGCGGCGGCCATGCTGCACTTTGTTAAAGAAATCTTTCGTGATATTGGTGATCACGTTTTGGAAAGAGTCGATATAAATTACCACGCCTTTGATGAGGTTGCGCTCAACCGTAGGTTGTAAGTTCATTTTCTTTTCGGTACCTGTAACCGGGATCCCAACCTCGGTCAACTTACCACCCTGAGCCAAATGGCAGGCTGCTTTTACAAAAATATCTGCAAGGGGGAAGTGTAAAAACTTCAGGTCCTGCATAATGTTAAGTTCTACAATTTCATCCGGTTCGGTACCAAACATCAGGCAAAAAATACCGTTATCGGCCCCAACAAAATAGTGCCCCCTGTAACTAACTGCAATATAACGCGTATGAGCATTGTATACCGTATCGATACCAATGAGGTGTACTGTTCCCTTGGGGAAGTAGTGGTAGCTGTTTTTGAGTATAAACCCGGCTTGCTGTACGTTAAAGGCCGCTACGCTGTGTGTAATATCAACAATGGTAACGTTAGGCAACAGACTTAGTATACTGCCTTTGAGGGCAGCCTGGTAGATATCTTTATCTCCCAAATCGGTTGTTAATGTTATTATTGGCATTACTTTTTTAAATATTTATTGTTAATCTTGTACAAGCGATTACAAGCTGCAAATATTCAAATTTTTTAAGCATAAAAAATCTGTTACTCTAAAATCAATTCATATTGAACGAACTTAAATTATCTTTAGAGAATATAAACCCAGCCGTATTGTGGGGTCCTAATAATGATCATTTTGAAATTATTAAGAAACAATACCCTAAACTTAAGATTGTTGCGCGTGGCAGCGAAGTTAAAATTTTAGGCGATGATCACGAATTAACCGTGTTCGGAGAAAAATTTCAACACCTGCTAAATCACGTCGAAAAATTCGACAATCTGAGTATTACAGACATCGAACGTATCCTTGGATCAAAGGTGCAGCAACCGGTAGCAGATCCTGCTGCTAATGATAAATCAACCACGGGCGAGGTCATCGTATTTGGCCCTAACGGTATTATGGTTAAGGCCCGCACGGCCAACCAACGCCGTATGGTTGATAGCATTAATACCAGCGATATTTTGTTTGCCATCGGCCCTGCAGGTACCGGTAAAACCTATACTGCTGTTGCACTTGCTTGCCGCGCGTTAAAGAATAAAGAGATTAAACGAATCATTTTAACCCGCCCGGCGGTTGAAGCAGGGGAGAACCTCGGCTTTTTACCCGGCGATTTAAAAGAAAAGATCGACCCGTATTTGCGCCCGCTCTACGATGCGTTAGATGATATGATCCCGGCTGAAAAGCTGAAGACCTATCTGGAGAATCGCACTATTGAAATTGCACCACTGGCCTTTATGCGCGGCCGTACATTGGATAATTGCTTTGTGATACTGGATGAGGCTCAAAACGCCACCGACATGCAATTGAAAATGTTTTTAACCCGTATGGGCCCGACTGCAAAGTTTATTGTAACCGGCGACGTAACCCAGATAGATTTGCCTAAAAAACAACAATCGAGTTTACATA
>CAHJXH010000197.1 GCA_903644075.1 Sphingobacteriaceae bacterium
GTACTATCCCTTGCTTATTCAGATCAGTTTGTCCATGACGAACGATGTATAAAGTTTTAATAACCATTTATTGTATTAAGTATGTGCTTAGTTAACTACCGGCAAACGGTAAAATTGTGGTTTTGCTTCTTCCGGAAAATCGTAGCTAGTAAAATCTGTTACTACATTATATAAGGTATCGCGCTCAATAGCAGTACGCCCTGCATTTTTAATGAGGTTTACCAGCTCTTTGGTGCTCATGCCCGGCGTTTGCTCCTCGGCACCTGCCATTGAGTAAATTTTGGTAGTATCATCTAGCGTACCGTCAATGTCATCAACCCCAAAGTTTAATGATAGCTGTGCGGTGGTACGGCTTATCATAGCCCAGTAAGCTTTAATGTGGTCGAAATTATCAAGATAGATCCGTGCAATGGCATAGTTACGCAAATCTTCCACAACGGTTGATTCGGCAACGTTCGACATCTGGTTATCCTTGTTACGGAATTTCAACGGAATAAAGGTTTGGAAACCTCCGGTCTCGTCCTGCAATTGACGTAAACGATCCATATGATCTACACGGTGACGGAATTCTTCGATATGGCCATATAACATCGTAGCGTTTGAGCGCATACCCAGCTTATGCCATTCGCGGTGTATATCCAGCCATTGGTCGGCCGTACATTTATCTTTAGCAATTTGATCTCTGATCTCGGGATGGAAAATTTCGGCACCACCACCCGGCATTGATTCCAGGCCGGCTTCCTTCATCAGGGCCATACCTGTTGCATAATCAATTTTGGCCTTTTTAAAGATGTAGTGATACTCAACCGGAGTTAGTGCCTTTACATGCAATTCAGGGCGATGTGCTTTGATCTGGCGGAACAGTTCGGCGTAAAATTTAACATCATATTGTGGCAAAACACCACCTACAATGTGTACTTCGGTAACCGGCTCGCCATCGTATTTTTTTACGATGCTCAGCATATCGTCCATGGTGTACTCCCACCCTTCCGACCGTTCTTTGATCAGGCGTGAATAAGAGCAGAATTTACAATCGTAAACACACAGGTTAGTTGGCTCGATGTGGAAATTTCTGTTGAAATAGGTTTTATCTCCGTGGCGTTTTTCGCGGATGTAATTGGCTAAGATACCCAGGTAGCCAAGCTCGCCTTTTTCATAAAGGGTAACCCCTTCATCAAAGGTAATGCGTTCGTTGTTAAGTACTTTTCCGGCTATATGTTTCAGATCGTCGGGAAGGCGGGTGTCATTTAATAATAACTGTAGATGTTGTTCAGCGTCCATTAAATCACTTTTTTGTTAGCAAAAGTAACAATTAAGGCACTAATCCGCATCACATGGGTGTAACAAAAGTTACACTAAACGTAAAACTGCTAATTTAATACCAGCCTTGGTGTAGCCTGGATAGATGAGATGTGTATCCCGTTAAAGCAATCATCCTGGCACTCTTTGGGTACATAACCACAGCTGGCAATTAACCCGTTTGCATCAGTTTCAAAATAAATATCATTGGCCTTGGTATCTACTTTAAGCCATTCATTTTTAGCTTTAGTATAGATCTGATCTAAGGTAAGCGCGTCCTGCCCTTGTGTATGTGTGCTTATGCTGCTTTTATCTTCAGTCCAGCTGATATACAAAACAGATTGATGGGCATCATTCAACCGGTAAGCCTTGTAATCCCTGCCAATCACAACGCCATTGGTAATCGTAATTGTTGTTGTGCTTGAGTACCCAAACACAGAGCCAGATGTGGCTATATAAGTATAACTGTTAGCGCTTGATTTCTTAAAATTTTGGAACTTTTCATAACTGGTTTGAAATTCGTCCTTTTTGGCAATGCCATCTTTTTTGCAGGCGCTTAACAAGGTAATTGCTGTTAGCAATAATAGCAGGGATTTTTTCATACGTAAGGGTTTGGTTTGTGCGTTTGTATATGATTACGTTGTAATATTTTTAACTGCTACAGTTAAAGCTGAAATTTTCTTCTTTATTTTGACGCCATGCATATCGAAACTATCGCCATCCACGCCGGAAACCATACAGACGAAACAACCCAAGCAGTTATACAACCCATTGTAATGTCGACCACCTTTGAGCGCGGCACCAATGGTGATTACCCTGCCGGTTATGTGTACGGCCGCTCTGGCAACCCAAACCGCAGCCAGCTGGAAAACGTTTTGGCGAAGTTAGAATTGGGTGAAGAAGCTGCAGCTTTCTCATCAGGTAATGCAGCAGGTATGGCTGTATTTCAATCACTAAAACCCGGCACACATATTATTGCACCCGACGATATGTACCATGGATTACGGAATCAATTGAAGACACTCTTTGCAGGAATTCTCTGGTTCGATTTTATTGATCTGAGCGATCTGGAACTGGTTGAGCAATATATTAAACCACATACAGGTTTGCTTTGGGTAGAAACCCCGTCAAATCCACTATTAAAACTCAGCAACATTACCGCGCTGGTAAAATTAGCCCATGCGCACGATATTAAGGTTGTGGTTGATAATACCTTTGCTTCACCTATTTGCCAGTTACCGCTCACGTTAGGTGCCGATCTGGTAATGCATTCATCAACCAAATACTTTGGCGGCCATAGCGATATTACAGGCGGCGTATTAATTACACCTGTAAAAGATGAATGGTGGGATCGTATCCGCAATGTGCAAAACATGGGTGGTGCGGTGCCTTCGCCGTTGGATTGCTATATGTTGGTGCGTAGTATTAAAACACTGCCCTACCGTATGCGTGGCCATGTGAGTAATGCCCAACTACTAGCTGAGTTTTTAGAGAAGCATGCCAAAGTTGAAGCTGTAATGTACCCCGGACTGGAAAGCCATCCGCAATATCAGCTGGCTAAATTGCAAATGCTGGCATTTGGCGGTATGCTTTCATTCACCGTTAAAGGCAGTGCCGATGAGGCACGCAAGGTTGTGAATACCGTAAAATTGTTTACCCAGGCTACCAGCTTAGGTGGCGTGGAAAGTTTAATTGAACACCGTGCATCTGTAGAAGGCCCGGATACTAAAACGCCTCAGAACTTAATCCGTGTATCGGTTGGATTAGAGCATATTGATGACCTGATTGAGGATATGTCGGCTGCTTTAGCCACTATATAAGCTACCGGGTTAATCCTGTTTAGTTTTAGGTTCATCATCCGTCCCCGGGTGTATCTCGGTATTGTCAAGCTGTTTTTCAAAAGACGTTTTATCCTTTTGATTGCGTTTAATTAGGATAATAATGCCTGCAATAACAACTATTATTATTAAACCTGCTAAGGGGTAATTCATGGTTTATGTGTTTTAGATAGGAAGCTGCAAGATCATAATTTGTTTCCATCCAGGATATTATCTTTATGTTAAGATGATGGTCTTCGGATGTAATTCTATTACATTTTAACAAAATTGAAATTTAATTTGGAATTATGATCTCGTTTGCCCTACCTTTGAAATAATATTTGGTAGCAATACCACGATCAATTTCCTCTCAAAGGTTTTTGATTTATATAGAAGCGGCGAGAGAACAGGCTCAGAAACCCGCTGGCAACCCTCTAAAATGTAGAGAAGGTGCCAATTCCTGACCCGGAAATAATTAACCCCGGGGCATATAAATGATAAAATGGAAAAATTAATTCGCATTCTTCAGCAGTACTTAACTCCTAAACAAGGCCCTTCAGTTGTTTTAATCCCGGTTAGAGCAAAAAACTGTATGCATACTTGTTGTTGCTGTTGCTAATGCACTAACACGTTCCCTTTCTCCTTCCTGAAACTGTACGTGTATTCCATGGATATCCTATATCCCATCGTGTGTTTATAACATTTGTTTAAAACCAAATTTGTCTCCCAATGTCTACATTAAAATTCGAAACCCTACAATTACATGCAGGCCAGCAGGCTGACCCAACAACAGGTTCACGCGCGGTGCCTTTATACCAAACAACATCATACGTTTTTAATAATGCCGAGCATGGCGCCAACCTTTTTGCATTAAAAGAGTTTGGCAACATCTACACACGCATTATGAACCCCACTACCGACGTTTTTGAGAAACGTATAGCAGCCTTAGAAGGTGGTGTGGCAGCACTGGCAACAGCATCCGGACAAGCGGCTCAATTTATTGCACTTAACAACATCCTGCAAACGGGCGATAACTTCGTTACCTCTCCTTTTCTTTATGGTGGCAGCTACAACCAGTTTAAAGTTGCTTTTAAACGCTTAGGAGTTGAAGCCCGCTTTGCGAAAGACGATACAGCAGAAAACATCGAACTGCTGATTGATGATAAAACTAAAGCTATTTACCTCGAAACTATCGGTAACCCGGGCTTTAGTATCCCTGATTTTGAGAAAGTTGCAGCAGTAGCCCAAAAGCACGATTTGCCGTTAATAGTTGATAATACTTTTGGCGCTGGTGGTTACCTTTTCCGTCCCTTAGAACATGGCGCTCATATTGTGGTTGAATCTGCTACCAAATGGATTGGCGGCCACGGTACATCTATCGGCGGAGTTATTGTTGACGGTGGAAATTATAACTGGGGTAATGGTAAATATCCGCAGTTTACCGAACCATCTGAAGGTTACCACGGTTTAGTATTTGCTGACGTCTTCGGCATCGGCGGTCCGTTCGGCAATATCCAGTTTATTATCCGCGCCCGTGTAGAAGGTCTGCGCGATTTTGGTTCGTCACAATCACCATTCAATTCATTCTTACTGATTCAGGGCTTAGAAACCCTGTCACTGCGTGTACAACGCCACGTGGATAATACTTTAGAACTAGCTAAATGGCTTGAAACACAACCACAGGTTGCTAAGGTTAATTACCCGGGCCTGCCATCATCACCACACCACGCTTTAGCTAAAAAGTATTTAAAGAATGGTTTCGGTGCCGTACTATCATTCGAATTAAAAGGTGATAAAGCCAATGCAAGCACAGTAATTGATAGCCTGCAACTGGTAAGCCATTTAGCTAATGTGGGCGATGCCAAAACGCTGATCATTCAGCCATCGGCAACTACACATCAGCAATTGAGTGATGAAGAACAATTATCTGCCGGTGTAACACCTACCTTGCTACGTGTGGCAGTGGGTATTGAGCACATAGATGATATTAAAGCCGATTTTGAACAGGCTTTCGCAAAAATAAAAACAGCTGAATCTCAATTAGAATTAGCTTAAAATATAGGTTCCCAAATTTCACCCCGCCTATCGGCGGGAGGTTAGGAGGGGTTGATAGCATACAATGAATACTGAAATATATAAGCATCCGGAAGAATTTATTCTGGAGTCGGGTAAAAAAATAAAAGGGTTGGAAATAGGTTTCCATACCTATGGAAGGCTCAATAAGAATCGGGATAACGTAGTGTGGGTATGCCATGCCCTCACTGCAAACTCCGATGTGTTTGACTGGTGGCAAGGCTTTTTTGGCGAAGGCAATTTTTTCAACCCCGATGAGCATTTTATTGTATGTGCCAACATTTTAGGTTCGCCTTATGGTACAAGCCATCCATTATCTATTAATCCTGATACTAACGAGCCTTATTATCTCAGCTTTCCACAGTTCACTATTCGCGATGTAGTAAAGGCTCACCAAATTTTGGCTGATAACCTTGGTATCGACAATATCCATATCCTGATCGGCGGTTCATTAGGTGGCCAGCAAGCGTTAGAATGGAGCATCGATCAGCCTGAAAGAATTAAGAACCTGATATTGGTTGCTACAAACGCCAAGCATTCGCCATGGGGAATTGCCTTTAATGAATCGCAGCGTTTGGCTATCACTTCAGATCGTACTTTTTATGCCAATACTGCCAAAGGCGGCGCTAAAGGTTTAAAAGCGGCACGCAGCTTTGCATTGCTATCGTACCGTAACTATAAAACATACTCGCTTACCCAACAGGAAGAAAATACGGATGTAACGGATAACTTCAAAGCATCATCATACCAAAGCTACCAGGGCGAAAAGCTGGTGAACCGCTTTAATGCATATAGTTACTGGTATTTGACTAAAGTAATGGACTCGCACGATGCCGGCCGAGGCCGTAAAGGTGTTGAAAAAGCATTGAGCACCATTAAAGCTAAAACGCTGGTGGTAGGTATTCGCTCAGATGTATTGTTTCCGTTAGAAGAACAACAATACCTGTTTCAACACATCCCAAAGGCAGCTTTTGCCGAACTGGATTCGTTTTACGGGCACGATGGCTTTCTGATTGAGACTGAGGCATTAACCAATATTGTGACGTCTTTTTTTAAAACAGACGTAAAAGGTAAGATAATTGAATTGCAGCAATCGGCTTAGAAGCCTGTAAAAATCTTGTTTTTAATTAGTTTTTTAGTTTTTTTTAACAAAAAAATGACATTTCGAAATCCGACCGTTAAGCAATTGCGTATATCTGTTATCAGGTAAGGTTATTGCCCGGTTACGAGGGGTCAGTTAAGCGGGCAAAGGATTAACCTTAAATGTGAAGATTCCTGATGTTGTTTTTAAAAGAAAGGTTCTGCTTCGGCAGGATCTTTTCTTTTTATAGCGGTTTTGTTATATGGATTTAGCCACGTTATTCTATATATTTGTAACAAGAAACTGACAAATCCTAATTAATGTCAAAACTGGGCAAGCTGCTTTTAAATAAATACGTTGTTACTATTTTATGGTTCGGCTTAAGTCTGGCCGCTGTTATTAAGCAAACATCACATCACCATATCAACAACTACTTTATATATAAGTACACCTTTGTTAACTTATTAAATCAGCACAATTTATATACCCCGCAGCCCCAGTTTTACTTTGATACCAACCATTACGGCCCGCTGTTTGGCCTACTGATAGCCCCATTTACTTTTCTGCCTGATAGCCTTGGCGTAGTATTATGGGTAATGTTCAATGTACTGATATTATACATTGCCATTCGTCAATTACCTTTCACATTAAACCAGCAACTGGCGGTATTGCTGATCTGCGCGCACGAACTAATGACTGCAGCCTTCGCCGTGCAGTTTAACCCCAGCATGGCGGCCATTATTATATTAAGCTTCGTATTTATTAACCGTAAGCAGGATTTCTGGGCTACGCTGCTCATCGTTGCCGGCACGCTAATTAAACTTTATGGAATAGTTGGCCTGGCCTTTTTCTTCTTCTCGAAAGATAAAGTAAAGTTTATCTGGAGCTTTGCATTATGGTCGGTTGTGCTATATATATTGCCAATGCTGGTATCATCGCCCCACTTTGTAAACCAATGCTACCTGGACTGGTACGATAGCTTATCACACAAAAATGGCGAAAATACGATGTCGACCATGCAGGATATTTCTGTGATGGGGATGATCAGACGGGTGTTTAATTATCCTCAGCTTTCTAACATACTCGTGCTGCTGCCTGGGTTATTATTATTTGCGACGGCTTATCTCCGCTATAAATGTTTCAGCAATATGCAGTTCAGATTTTTGCTGCTTGCTTCTACCTTAATTTTCACGGTAATATTCAGTACAGGTTCCGAGTCCCCTACTTATATTATAGCGTTTACGGGTGTGGCTATCTGGTTCATGAACTTGGATAGGCCGGTTACCGGCTTTGAGATCTTTTTACTGGTGTTTGCTTTGCTCATCACCAGTTTATCGCCATCCGATCTGTTCCCCAAATACGTTAACAAGCACTATATAAAACCTTATGCATTTAAAGCACTGCCCTGCTTTGTAATTTGGTTGAGAATTATTTACGAAACTTTAACAAGAAACTTTAGCCGCAAGAGCTCAGAAGAGATAGTTTTATCATGATAAAGAAAAAGATTTCGGTAGTTATTCCTTCCTACAATGAGGTTGGTAATATTGATACACTGGCATCCAGACTTGTAGCCGTACTTAAAACCCTGCCCTATACTTACGAAGTTATTTTTGTGGATGATGGCAGCTCTGACGGTACCATCGATAAACTCAGAAGCATAAGCGATCTGGATGATAACCTGTATTACCTTGAACTATCTCGTAATTTCGGCCACCAGAATGCATTAAAAGCTGGTTATGATTATGCCGATGGCGATTGCATTATCAGCATGGATGGCGATTTGCAACGCCCACCCGAAATGATCCCCCAGTTTATGCAAAAATGGGAAGAAGGCTACGATGTGGTCTATACCTGCCGCGAGTACCAGGACGAGGCTACGATATTCAAAACCAAATCATCGGATCTTTTTTATAAAATGATCAATTCGTTATCTGATACAAAACTGGAGAAAGGCACTGCAGATTTCAGATTGATCGACCGCAAAGTTGCTAACGTACTAAGCACCCTAAACGAAAACGGCCTGTTTATGCGTGGCTTAGTTAAATGGCTTGGTTTTAAACAATACGCTATTTATTATCAGGCCGAAGCCCGTTTCTCAGGCAAAAGCAAGTACACCGTAAAAAAGATGGTGAAGTTTGCGGTGCAGGGCATTACAGCTTTTAGCGTAAGGCCGCTTTATATTGCTACCGGCATTGGCTTGTTTTTCTCTGTACTGGCCGTTTTGTATATACCTTACATTTTAATCAGTTACTTTACCGGCCACGTGGTTTCGGGCTGGTCGTCACTGTTGGCTACCATTGTTTTCTTTGGTGGCGTACAGCTGATGGTGCTTGGCATTATCGGCATGTACCTGGGCAAATTGTTTATGCAATCTAAACAAAGGCCAAATTATATTATCCGTTCTACTAATCTGCAACGCATCAATAATGATCTTGTTAAGCTTTGATATCGAAGAATTCGATATGCCTTTTGAGTACAATAAAGAATTGTCGTTCCCCGAACAATTGGCAGTATCTACCGAAGGCACTTATAAAATACTGAACATACTAAAGCAAGCCGGTATACAGGCAACCTTTTACTGCACGGCCAACTATGCCCAAAATAAACCCGAAGTAATTAACGACATTATTACCCAGGGACATGAGGTTGCATCGCATGGTTATTATCACTCCGACTTTAAGGTGGAACATTTAAAGCAATCGAAAAATGCACTGGAACAACTATCCGGGCAAACCGTAAAAGGTTACCG
>CAHJXH010000198.1 GCA_903644075.1 Sphingobacteriaceae bacterium
AACCAGGAACAAAAAAGTGCGCCGGTTGTGGTAGCACCTGTAGCCAAAAAGCCAACGCTCGAAGAGCCCTTCAAATATCATAAAATGATAGAAGTAACCCCCGGCAGGTATTATGATGTACTGAGCTGGGGCCGTGGTGCCAAAGGCGGTGGTGCCTATATGATCCTGCGGTCTGATTCTACCGACCAGCAATACGACAGCACAACAGGCGATCTGGAAGGCCCGATCCAGGATGTTTTAAATACTGATATGGATATTGATGGTAACCCGGAAATTATCATTCAGGCTAAATCTATTGATACATCGCGCTATACCAATGTTTTTGTATACGAGTATAACGGTACCAAAGCACAAAAGATAGATTTCCCACGGATGACGGCCTCACAACGCAAAGGCTATCGCGGTGAGGATAACCTGTATGTTAAGGATAGCAAATTAATGCGCCAGTTCCCAATCTACGATGGAACCAAACCAACCGGCGAAAAGCGTTTGTTAGAATATAGCTTGCACAGTAACAACTTCTCGGTACGCACTGTAAGTTCGGATACTACAAGTAATGCTAAAAAAGCAGATGTTGCTGTAACGCCAGCACCTGTGGTTAAAAAGGATATTGATACTAAATCATCATCTAAAAAAGAAAGCTCAGGAAAGAAGAAATCACATAAAACCGAGACGAAGAAAAAGCATAAAAAGCACCACTCTTCTAATTAGATAATTTCTCCGCCGTCATGCCGAATTTATTTCGGCATCCCACTTGCTAAGTCTGTGACATATAATTGCAGATCTGTCCCGTGGGGTGCTAAACAAGTTCGGCATGACGGGTTGAGATAATAGAAGAACAAATTAGCTAATTAACCTAATTAATTCTTTCGCGTTTTCAATCGCCGCCATATCTATATCATTATTAAAATAAAGCCACGCTTCTTTAGTTTGCTGATTACTTTTAATAGCATCTGCGGTTTTTTGCAGAAATGCATCAGAGTAAGATGATTTGTATAAATCCGGCACACCATGAAAGCGGTAATATACCACAGATGTGTTCTGGATAATATCATCTGGCAAAGTAGGGTGGCTTTGGCCAACAAAAGTGATGTTATGTTTGGCTAAGGCTTCGTAAACATCATCGCGCCACCAGGTATTGTGCCGTAGCTCTACTACGTTTTTGAACGAAGGATTCAGATTGCTGATAATCCGTTCCAGATGTTCTTCACTATAACTAAACCGGGGTGGTAACTGAAACAGGATTGGGCCCAGTTTTTCCTGCAAGCCATTATTTACCACGTCGTAAAATTCAGTGATCAATTCGGCCGAATTGAGGAAGAGTTTATAGTGCGTAATAGTCTGTGGTGCTTTAACCGAAAACCTGAATTCAGGCGGGCACGTATTATACCAGTTTTGCAGCGTTTTTAATTGTGGGAAACGATAAAAAGTAACATTGAGCTCCAGCGTATTAAAGTGCTCGCAATAAAAGGCAAACCACTTATTTTGCGGTAAACCTTCCGGGTAAAACTTACCTTTCCAGCTCTTGTATGAGAAGCCTGAACAGCCTATATGCCATTGTACCATATTTTATTAATGTTTTAACATCTATTTTGTTTCTATAATGCCTTTCGAAACAAATAATTTAGTTAATTCGTAAAACAACTACTTAAAGGTTTAGATCCCTGGGAGCCTGATTAATGATTAAGAGAATCGTAATTTACTGTATGGCCGCTGCGCTAATCCTGCATTTTCAGGCGGGCGCACGCGTAAGTAAATCTGATACGGTAACTTCTGCTGATATCGACTCGCTTAACGAAAGGGCTTACCGCCAAATACATAACAACTTAGCCAAAACATTGCACATGCTTTCTGATGCCGAGCAATTGTGCATCAAAACCAATTATAAAAAAGGCTTAGCCGTAAATTATTTGTACCAGGCCGAAGTATTTAATCAGCGTGGATATCTAAAACGGGCAGAGCTTTTATATAATCATGCTATTGATTTAAGCCGGCAAAATAAAGACGAATACAACATTGCCCGCGCCGAAGAACATTTAAGTTCGATACAAAGAAACAAAGGTAATTTAGAAGAGGCGGAACATTTGCTTAACAGCAGTTTAAGCAGGCTCGAGAAGCTAAACAAGCCTGTTGATATGATAAATATTCAACAGCGCATCGGTGTGCTTAAAGAGAAGCAAAAAAAGCATGATGAAGCTTTAAAGTTGTATGAAGCATCGTGCGTGCTTGCCAAAAAGATCAACTATTTATACGGAGAAAAGAAAAGCTATTTTGATCGTGCCGAAATGTATTCGGATATGGGCAATACAGATTCGGCTATTCATTACTATAACATCACCCTGCGGATAGATACATTAACTAAAGACAAGTTTGGGAAAGCGTTATCGTGCATTGGCCTTAGTAATGTATATTTAAAAGGCGGCCAGTTAAATAAGGCTATCAGCTATGCCAAAAGTGCGCAGTTAAATGCCGATAGTGTACACGCGCAAAATTTGTTGGTAGAAGCTATTGAGTTGCTGATCAAAGCATATAATCAAAAAAAGGACCTGATAGGTGTTACACAGTGGCAGCAAAAGTTATTGGAAGTTGAGCGCGCCAGTAGCGAAGCAAACAGAAACGATGCCGTACTTTTTGTTGAAGTGTTAAAGCAACAGCAGGAAAAACAACTGGCCATACAAAAGCAAATTTCGGAAATACAGAAAGAATCGGAAACCAAAAGTGTTGTGCTGTTATGTATTTTGGTAATTATGCTTATTGTAGTGTTGCTGATATTCTCGGTTAGTTACAACTATAAAAAAGCCAAAATTTACGCAGCCGATTTAAACGAGAAAAACAGGCAGATTAACGAACACGCCAATTCTGTCGACCGGCTCAACGAGCAAATTATAGGGCAGAATGCCATTCTGGAAGAAGATAATAATCTGAAAAGCACCCTATTATCTATCATATCGCATGATTTACGGCATCCGCTTACCAATACCAAAAGCATTATCGAATTGATAAACCTTCATTTGGTATCAAACCAGGAGGCCGGGCATCTGTACCAGCATTTAGAGGCGCAGTATAACAGGGCCATTAATTTGCTCGATAACCTGTTATACTGGATTAAAAGCCAGGTACATGATGGTAAAGTAGACAAAACGGAAATAAATCTGAACCAAATGCTTAATGCACTGGTTGAGGAACAAAAGCTATCGCTTCAAAAAAAAGAGATCCGGATTTTTAACCAGGTTGATACCGGCTTGGAAATATATGCAGAGAATGAAGTACTGAAAATCATTTTTAGGAACCTGCTCACTAATGCTATTAAATTTACCAACCCCGAGGGCACTATACAGTTTACATCCGAAATGGAGGGGAGCGATATCAGGATTTCGATAAAAGATAATGGTGTGGGCATGAACCCCAATACACTTAGCCGGATACAAGGCCTCAGCCATTATACATCAAGGGGCACAGCCGGCGAAGATGGCAGCGGCCTGGGCTTAATGCTGATCCGCGATTTGATTACCAAAATTAATGGCTCGCTTACCATTGAGAGCGAGCAGGGTGAGGGTAGTACTTTTACCATTGTACTTACAAATATTGCTGTACCTTATTATCATTTTAAGCGCAACGGGGATCAGATGGTTTAAGGGCCTGCCAATAATTAATTCGTTACCCACCATAATTACAGCCACAATTTTGCATATTTGGAATGAGGCTATACGTTTAAAATGCAATTTGTTTATCCGGCTTTCTTATTTGCGCTGTTTGCTTTAGTAATCCCTGTAATTATTCACCTGTTTAATTTCAGGCGCTATCATAAAGTATATTTCAGCAACGTACAGTTCTTAAAAGAGGTTCAGGAGCAGCAAGCCTCAGGTCGTAATTTAAAAGAGCGGCTGATCTTGGCTTCACGCTTATTGGCCGTCACCTTTTTAGTATTGGCTTTTGCCCGGCCTTATCTGCCCGGAAACACGCATACCAAACCCGGACAACAACAGATAGTAAGCGTATTTGTAGATAACTCATACTCGATGCAGGCGCTTAGCCGCGAAGGTACTTTACTGGATGAAGCCAAAACCCGCGCCAAAGAAGTAGCTCAAACCTTTGATATTAATACCCGATTCCAGATCCTCACGCAAGATTTTGAAGGCAAACACCAGCGCCTGTTAAGTCGCGACGAGTTTAATGACGCTGTTGATGCCATCAAGATCAGCGCACAAAGCCGTGATATGCAGGCCATCATCAACAGGCAGCAAAGCCTGCTGCAAACGCAGGGAAACTCAAAGGGATCAGCCTTTATCGTATCAGACTTTCAAAAGAACATGGGTAATGCCAAACTCGCTACTGATACCAGTCTGACTGTCAATTTCATCCAGCTTAAAGCAAACACACTACCCAATATAGCGGCAGATAGTGTGTGGTTGCTCAGCGCGGTGCATCGCCCTGGCGAAAGCGAAAAACTGGTAATCCGCCTGCATAATTATGCTGATGAAAAGGCTGTAAATGTGCCGCTTAAATTAACCATTAATGGCGCACAAAAAGCTTTGGGCAGTTATACCATCAACCCCAATTCAACCCAAACAGATACATTGTCGTTCTCGGGACTACAAGCCGGCTGGCAGCGTGCCGAACTACAATTGCAGGATAATCCGGTAACTTTTGATAATCAGTTTTACTTCAGCTTTTATGTGCAGGCACAAATGCCGGTACTGTTGGTAAGCGGCGATAAATCAAATGTATACCTCAACGCAGTTTTCGGCAGCGATCCGTTCTTCAAGATCACCCAAACTACCGATGGGCATGTGGATTATAGCAACTTGCTGCAATATCCCATTATTGTAATCAGCAATGTAAAAGCCATTTCAGGTGGCTTGGCGCAGCAGCTGGAAGTATACGTACAAAAAGGCGGCACGCTGGCTATGTTCCCATCTGCTGATGCCGACCTGGGTAGTTACCAATCTTTATTGCAGCCACTCAATGCTGCTTTTCCAGAGAAACTAATTAAGGGTGATACCAAAGTTTCGGCCATTAATTTAAGGGCGCAGGTGTATCGTAATACTTTCGAGAGTATGCCTCAAAACCCTGACCTGCCACAGGTGAAGGCATATTACCAATTAAACAGCAATCTTTCTGCCGCAGGTGAAAAACTATTGAGCCTTGCCGGTAACCTGCCGTTTTGGGAACAGTTTAAATACCAGCAGGGTAAAGTTTATGTAAGCGCGGTGCCATTAGATGAAACGTTTAGTAACCTGCCAAGGCATGCGCTATTTGTGACTACCATGCTGCGGATTGCTTTGCTAAGCGGCCACGATCAGGCTTTATATTATACGCTTGGCAATAGCGAATCGATAGAAACAGCGCCCATACAAACCGGGCCTAATGAAATCCTGACTTTAGTGCAGGGCGATCAAAAGATTATCCCCGATGTGCGCCGTCAGGAGGGAAGTACACTACTCTACGTGTCGGATCAATTGCATAAACCTGGGCACTACCAACTAATGAAGCAGGATAGCACGGTACAATGGCTGGCCTTTAACAATAGCCGGTCGGAGTCTGATTTGCACTATTTTACCAAAGCCGAACTGCAAAATTTACTACCTAAAAAGAGTAATGTATTAGCTCCCGGAAGCGCGTCGATAAAAACCATGTTAACCGAAACAAATTTTGGCTTACAATTATGGAAACTTTGTCTACTTTTGGCATTGGTTTTTCTGGCCATCGAAATACTGTTAGTTAGGTTCTATAAACCCGGCAAAACAGTAATTTCTTAGGTTTGGAAAGAGCCAAAACTATACAGGCTACAAATCAACATTCATGAATTTGCTCATCAAATCTGCTACCGTTGTTGACCCAAACTCTCCCTTTAATCAGCAGGTTACCGATATTTTAATTGAAAACGGTGTAATTACCCAAATTGGCAAGGATATAACAGCCGATACAGAAATTTTCGATGCTACAGGTAAATACCTGCTGCCCGGCTTTTTCGATCTGAACTGTAATATCGGCGAACTCGGTTACGAAACCAAAGAAGACCTGCAAAGCGGCACAGCTGCCGCAGCTGCCGGAGGTTTTACAGGTATAGCGCTAATGCCAAATACGCAAAAGCCGATACACTCAAAATCCGAGGTGGAGTACCTGGTTAACAAATCGAAAGGGAATTTGGTCGATGTACTTCCGCTTGGTACCATCTCATATAAACGCGAGGGTAAAGACATGGCCGAAATGTACGATATGCTGCAAAGCGGCGCACGTGCATTTACAGATGGTAATAACCCCGTACAGGATGCCGGACTGATGGAACGTGCGTTATTATATGCGCACGGTTTCAACGCATTAATATTCTCGTACCCCGAAGATACTGCCATTGCAGGTAAAGCCAAAGTAAACGAAGGCGAAGTAAGTACCTTATTAGGTATGAAAGGCATCCCTTCACTGGCCGAAGAACTGATGGTGGCGCGTGATCTTTATTTATCTGAGTATACAGGCTCACCGATCCACTTCTCTACTATATCAACCTGGCGTTCAGTCGATCTCATCAGGCAGGCACGTCAGCGGGGTTTACAGGTAACCTGCGATGTTGCCGCTCACCATTTGGTATTAACAGATGAGGCATTAACAGGCTTCGACAGCCAATATAAAGTAAAACCGCCACTACGTATCCAGAAAGATGTTGATGCGCTTATAGCCGGTTTAAAAGATGGCACCATTGATGCCATTGTATCACAACATACCCCGCATGAGGTAGAGTACAAGAACGTGGAATTTGAGGTAGCCGAGTTTGGTATAGTGGGCCTGCAAACAGCCTTTATACTGGCCTTAAAAGCTGGTTTACCACTTGATTTGATTGTGGAAAAACTATCTGTTAACCCGCGTAAAATATTAAAAGCACCCGCTGCAAACATTGCTGTTGATGCAAATGCCAACTTCACTTTGGTTGATACTGAAAAGGAGTGGGTTTACACCCGCGAAAATAATTTCTCTAAATCGTACAATTCGCCATTTATCGGTCAAACGTTAAAGGGGCAAGTGTTGTTTACCTGTAACAATAATCACTTATTTAATCTAATAAAATAATGACTGATCCCAAAATACATGCAGCTATTCGCGCTGCTTTGCAAGCGTTTAACAAATATCACCCGGTTGAAGCTATTGCTGAAGCCCGGTTTGATGAAGCTTTTGCTTCTGACAAAGATTTTTTAAGCAAGGTTGATGATGTGGATGCTGTTTTTGACGACATGCCGCAGCTGGAGCCCCTGCGCGAAGTTTTCTTCGATTTACTGATGATCAACTTCTTTAGCGCTGATGTGAAGAAGCTGGAAGAAGATTACCTCGAAACACAAGAGTGGGAAGATATTGAAGAAGAAACCCTTGACCGTGGTACTGAGCTGTTAAACCTGCTGCTGTACCTTAACGAGTGCCGCGACGAAGAAATTGAGCCATCGTTAGATGATTACCTGAAAGAATTTTTATTGGTTGATGAAGATGAGTTTCAGGACGAATACAGCATCTATGAGCCTGTAATTGCTAACCAGATATTGATGGAAAGCCCCGTAAGCGAAATTAAGCGTGTAGCACTTGATCTGGATGTTGAATCTGAATTGAAAGAGCTGTTTTACCCGATGATGGTTTTCTTCCAGGATGTACAAAACGGCGAAGGCTCACCTGAGGAATTTATAGCCAATGCTGTAGATCCTGCTTTTGATTCGGCAGTTTATAGTATATTAGATACTTTCGAATAAACAGATAAAACAACCTAACCACATTAAGCATGAAAGTTTCAGAACAGGAATTGAGGAAAAAAGCAGCAGGGACCGGCGCATTGCTAGGCCTTATTGTAATGGTGCTCAGCATTTTTTCTTTCTATTTTATGACCGGCATTGCCACCTCATTTTGGATGGTTTCATTTAGTCCGTTTATTTTTTCTATTACTATTCCGCTCATTATCACCATTTTATTCAGTATCGATCTTCGTAAAAAAATCGGGGGCTACTGGGCTTTTAAACAGGCAGTTGCCGGCTTTTTTGTAATGTTTGCTGTGTGTTATGCTGTAAATTATGTAGGGGTTAACTTGCTTTTTGCCAAAGTTATTGAGCCTCACATGGTTGAAAAAACACAGGAGGCGGTTAAAACGGCAACCGCTCAAATGCTGGAGAAACAAGGCCAGGATCAGCAAAAGATAGATGAAGCACAGGAAAAAATTCAGCAGAAGTTTGACGAGCAAAAAGAAAATTCGCCAACTAAAGTAATTGCAGGTGTTGGTATTTCGTTGATATTCATCTTTATAGTTTCGTTGATATTCGCGGCTATATTTAAGAAAGATCCGCCGCTGTTTACTGCCGCAGATTACCAGGAACCCGAACCTACGGTATAACATTTAGTTATGCAGAATGTTGCTGTACCGCGCGATGTTAAGCATCAGCAGCAAATAAATGCCGGCGAAATCTCTTTTGTGTATTACCGCGAAAAAGATAGCGCCGGTAAAAACAGGGTGGTATTTAGCCACTATGCCATCAGCTTTGTGCTGAATGGGCAAAAAGAACTCTATCGTTCGGCAGGTAATACAGTGATTGGCTCACATCAGGGTATCCTGATACCGGGCGGCCACTCTATTATTGCCGAACGCACTTTAAATGATGATCTCTACAGCAGCCTGATCGCTTTTTTTCCGAAAGAACTCGTAACACAGTTTCTCGCAAAAAAAGCGATCCCTGCTCATCATAACCATCAGCCGCAAACGATATCTCCTTATATTCTTTTCTCGCGGACACCATATTTTAACGAGTATCTGCGAAACCTTACAGTGCTGATAACCAGTGGGCAGCAATTATCTGATGCCATGGCTCTTCACAAGCTCGAGGAATTGCTGCTGGCTATATATGAACTCTTTCCTGAGCAATTCATCTCTTTATTTAATGAAGAACAGCCTGCACAGCTGTCACTCAAAAACCTGATTGAAGAAAACCTTTTCAATAACCTTACACTTGAAGAACTGGCTTTTTTGGCTAATCG
>CAHJXH010000199.1 GCA_903644075.1 Sphingobacteriaceae bacterium
TTCGCGCTTGTGAGATCGGCATCCGTCAGCGGATGCTCATGCAGGTGCGCCAGCACTTCGAGTGACTTGAGCAGGCGATGCGGCGATTCGTAAAAAATGATCGTCCGTTCTTCATCTTTTAAAGATAAAAACCGGGTTTGGCGGCCTTTTTTAAGGGGCAAAAATCCCTCGAAGCAAAAGCGGTCGGTTGGGAAGCCTGAGTTTACCAGGGCTGGCACAAAGGCTGTAGCACCCGGCAGGCATTCAACAGCAATTTCGTTTTTAATGGCCTCGCGTACTAAGTAAAAACCAGGATCGGATATGGCTGGTGTGCCGGCATCAGAGATCAGTGCCACGCTCTTACCCTCCAGTAAAAAACGGACGATTTCGCCCGACGACTGGTGCTCATTATGCTGATGATGTGAGAAAACCCGCTTATCAATCCCTAAATGCTTGAGTAAAGGTGCAGAAGTGCGGGTATCTTCGGCCAATAAAATATCAACTTCCTTTAATATGCGGATAGCCCTGAGGGTAATATCCTCCAGGTTGCCTATTGGCGTGGGTACTAAGTAAAGTTTACCGGTCATTATCTGTTGTCGGTTATCAGTTGTCGGTTGTCGGTGTGTTTGGCTGATAAGATTATGCGTTTTATACCAGAAGATATAAAATCTGACAACAGACAACCGAAAACAGACAACCGATTATATATCTTTGTTGTTCAAAAAATAAAATAATGCTGCAAGTTAGTTATATCCGCGATAACAGGGAACAGGTTTTAGAACGTTTGGCTGTAAAAAATTTCAAGCAAACGGACCTGGTTGATGAAGTAATTAAATTAGATGATAACCGTCGCCAGACTCAGAACCGTTTAGATAATGTATCCGCCGAAGCTAATGCAGCAGCTAAGCAAGTTGGCGAGTTAATGCGCAGCGGTAAAAAAGAAGAAGCCGAGGTTATTAAAGCAAAATCTGGCAGCTGGAAAGAAGAAATTAAACAACTGGGCGACGAGCTTAGCCAGATAGAAGCAGAACTACAACAAAAAATTGTATTGCTGCCTAACCTGCCGCACAGCTCTGTGCCTAAAGGAATTACTCCGGAAGAGAACGAAGTTATTTTGGAGAATGGCGAAAAGCCAAACCTGCCCGAAGGCGCATTGCCACACTGGGAACTGGCTGCAAAATATAACCTGATTGATTTTGAATTAGGCGTGAAGATTACCGGCGCAGGTTTCCCGGTTTATAAGGGTAAAGGCGCTAAGCTGCAACGCGCGCTGATCGCTTTCTTTTTAGATGAAGCCGAAAAAGCAGGTTATGATGAGCGGATGCTACCATTGCTGGTTAACGAAGCATCGGGCTTTGGTACCGGTCAACTGCCTGATAAAGAAGGCCAGATGTATTACGTAGGGGTAGATAACCTGTACCTGATCCCTACTGCCGAAGTGCCGATTACCAACCTATACCGGGATGTAATTTTAAAGGCTGATGAACTGCCGGTAATGAACTGTGGCTATACACCATGTTTCCGCCGCGAGGCTGGTTCTTATGGAGCGCATGTGCGGGGACTAAACCGTTTGCACCAGTTTGATAAGGTAGAGATTGTACAGGTAGTAAACCCCGAAACATCATATGATGTGCTGGAGCAAATGAGCTTACACGTGCAAAGCTTATTGCAAAAACTTGGATTGCCTTATCGTGTATTACGTTTGTGTGGTGGCGATATGGGCTTTACATCAGCCTTAACTTATGATATGGAAACTTATAGCGCTGCACAGGGCCGTTGGTTAGAAGTTTCATCTGTATCAAACTTCGAAACTTTTCAATCTAACCGCTTAAAACTGCGTTTCCGTAATGCGGAGGGTAAAACACAATTACCGCACACCCTTAATGGCAGTGCGTTGGCTTTGCCTCGTATTGTGGCTACTTTGTTAGAGAATAACCAAACTGCTGAGGGTATAAAGATTCCGGAAGCATTAGTGCCATACACTAAGTTTGAGTGGATTAATTAAATATCGGATGTCGTAATTTCGATTTCGGATTTATCATAAAATAAGAAAGGCTGTCTTGTGATCACGGGGGCAGCCTTTCTTATTTTATATTCTATACTGCAATTTACGAGATCGAAATGTTCAAAACAGCCGATTTAAACAGCATGCTGATACTTTCGGGTAGGGTAAAATTACTGGTGTAGCTATCGGTATAAGCAGGGGTAACGGTTTCGTGCAGGAAATAATTAACGCCGAGAGCTGATAATAAGCTGTCCGTTTTACGTTCGGCTTTGGGTTTATAGCAGCAAATTTTTGTTTTATCGTAGAAAGAGTTGGCCCTGATCCGTCTCAGCACTCTTTCAAAATCGGGCCCTAAATGCTCGTAATCAAACACAATCAGATCGGGGTTCATAGCATACATAACCGGGAAAATCTGACTCACATGGATTACATGCTTCACTTCATTTTTAGTATTTAGCAGCGGCTTCGAAAAAATCTCCGGCGCAACCAATAATATCTTCTTGGCCTTAATACGGATCATCGCAAATAAACAAATTAGGAGTGATAAAGGTAACGTGCAAAAATCAGTTTGTCAAGCACTTATCTTTAATTTAATTAAAAACTTTCCTCATTACGTAAAATAATAACAATAAGTTATGTTATTGTTAAACATTATTAGTGTTTTGTTGTATCGCTACCCATTTGCCCGGTTGGGCTGGCGTTTCCATGTACCGTTGAATCTGTTCCCGAACTTTTAGCAGTATCGTGAGATGAGGCTTCGGATCCTCCTTTTTGTACATTGGTAGTATCGGTACTGTTGCCTAATGTGGCCGAATTGCGGTTTCCGTTGCACGCCGCTATGCTAAATGTAAGCACTGATGCGAGCGCTATATATTTGATTTTACTCATAGTGTTTCGTCATTAGATAAAATATTAACGTAAGATATAAGTTAATGTTTTGTTAAGCCCGGCAACCAATACTGATTATTTGCTTAATTTTGCACCTCAACACGGTAACAGTATATCGCTGTGGCCGTTATATTTTAAGCATGACTCATCAAAAACTTAACGTTTCTGTTTATTTCTGGTTATTTGCAGCGCTGTTTGTGGCTTATGTGTTCGGTTTGTTTGTGCCTTTGATGGACGAAGATGCCTCGCATCATGCCAACATTGCCCTGCACATGTTTCAGCACCACGACTATGTGAACCTGGTAGACGACCTTGGTAAAGACTACCTCGATAAACCCCACCTGCATTTCTGGCTGGTAGCGCTATCGTACAATATATTCGGTGTTACTGATATGGCCTATAAGATACCATCATTTTTGATGTCAATTCTAGCCGTGTACTCAACTTATCGCCTCGCGAAGCTGCTTTATAACCAGGAAACAGGTTTGCTGGCTGCCTTAATAGTAGCTGCTGCACAGGCAGAGTTTTTGGCCAATAACGATGTACGTATGGATGCCTTGCTAATGAGCGGTATTGTGCTGGCCACCTGGCAACTGGTAGAAGCCGTATACCTTAACAAATGGTACAACTATGTACTTGCTGCCCTGGGCCTCGCTATCGGTTTTTGTACCAAAGGGATGATAGGATTTGTGATGCCATGCGTGGCCCTGTTCTTTTTACTGCTTTACCAACGCAACTGGAAACGAATGTTCGACTGGCAGTGGATTGTGGTACTGTTGCTATGGGGCGTATTTATTTCGCCCTGTGTGTACTGTTATTATTTACAGTATGATCTGCACCCCGAAAAGGTAGTGCGCGGCATGAACCATGTATCGGGAGTGAAGTTCATCATGTGGTCGCAAAACTTTGAGCGTTTAGAGGGTAAAAAATGGGGGAAAGGACACAAGGATTATTTCTTCTTTTTCCATACCACGCTTTGGGCCTTTTTGCCCTGGTGTTTGCTGACCTATTATGCTTTCTTTGATAAGGTGGCTTTCTTCATCAAAACCAAATTTGCTTACGTTAAAAAGGCGGAATTGCTTACTGTGGGTACCATCGTGATCATCTTCGCTATTATATCATCATCGGGCTACCAGTTGCCGCATTATTTAAACGTGTTGTTCCCCATTTTTGCGGTGCTGACGGCAGGCATGCTGGTGCAAAAGGCCGATGAAAACAAAACCGCAGCCTTAAAATACAGCCTGTATGTACAATATTTTGTAATGGGTGCGGTACTGTTTCTGCTGATATTGCTTAACCTTTGGTGCTTCCCTGTACAGTCTGTATTAGTGGGTATTGTATCGTTAGTACTCCTGGGTATTATGATCTATGTGATTGTGAAACCCAACGTTCCGTTTAATAACATCGTAATTGTATCAACCCTGCTGGCCTCGCTTACCAATGTGCTGCTGAATGGCAATGTTTATATGCAATTACTCAACAAATACCAAGCGGGTGTTTCACTGGGCAAAATAGCTTACGAGAAAAATATCCCGCAGGGCAGTATCTATAACTTCAATATCCATAGCTCATCGTTTAACTTCCACTCGCAACACCTTACTTCTGCTATGAATGGTATCGATACCGTTAAAGCTTATGCTGATACTACCAAAAAGCAATTCTGGATTTACACCACCGAGCAAGGTAAAGACCAATTAGAGCAAATTGGATTAACCACCACCGTAGCTTATGGCCATGATGATTATGGCATTACGCGTTTAACGGCCAAATTTTTAAACCCGGCTAAAAGACCGCAGGTGTTGGAGAAGCATTATTTGCTAAAGATAAAGTAAGCTCGACTGTAGAGGCACAATACTTTGTGTCTCTGTAAAGTTCTACGGAAGACACAAAGTATTGTGTCTCTACGCAATAAAAACAAGAAAGCCCATCAGTTTATACTGATGGGCTTTTTGCATAAAATAATATTTCAACCGTTACTTCACAATCTCGAAAGTAACATTCATCTGCGAGCTCAATTTAATCTTCTTAACGTCGATGTCATCTGCAGGTGGCGCTGCATCTGCACTTGCGCTTTTCATCATCATTACATTAGCACGGTAAACGGGCTGAGGATAAACATCGTTGGATACTTCCTGCACATCTAATGCACTGCCTAAATGATCGCCAAGGGCTGTTAACAGGTAGGTCGCTTTTTCTTTGGCTGCTAACAAAGCTTTAATTTTCAGGTCTTTTTTTAACGACTCGATCTTTGAGTAATCATAGCTATCGATGTTGGTGCTTTGAACACCTTTGGCATCAACAGAAGCCATAATCTGGTTAAAAGCATTCAGGTCGTGAAACTTAATGCGGTATTGTTTGCTGGCTAAAAAATCGGGGTTCTTTTTCTTTTGAACAGTATAGTTGTAAGAAGACAAGTTGTTAATCGTAAAATCTTCTTTAGGTACACCAGCATTAGTAACGGCTTTTTGTAACTGCCGTTCCAGTGCATCGATAGTGGTTTTGTTTTTACCGTCGATGTATTCTTTAAGCGAGATAGATACGTAGATGATATCAGGTGTAACTTCCTGTTCGGCAACGCCTGATACTTCAATTTTTCGGCGAAGATCGACTGTTTGTGCGAACGAAGCAGCGAATGTGAAAGTGGTTAATGCGGCAATTAATAGTAATCGTTTCATTTGTAAAGTTTGTTTAAAGTTTAGACGAGCTGAACCTGTAAAGTGTAACTCATCAACATCAATTATTATGTTAATGTTTGGACTGAGGGGAGTGGGAAAGGATTAATCCTTTTTGTCATTGCGAGCGATAGCGTGGCAATCTCGTCGTATACAGGGCGAAGAGGCATTGGCTATGAGGTTGCCGCGTCGTTCCTCCTCCAATGACATATTAGAGCAACAAACAAAAAATCCCCGCCTTGCGGGCGGGGATTTTCAGGTATCTTAGTGTTGAATATATCGTTCAAAAAACTCATAGATCCTCAGCATTTGATCTACGCGCTGGCGAACGTTACCAGATCGACTGAGCTCGTGCGTACCTCCCGGGTGCTGAATATACTCAACCGGGCGGTTTAAAACTTTTAACGCTTTGTACATCATTTCGCCTTGTACAATACCGGTGCGTAAGTCGGTTTCGCCGTGTATAATCAGGTATGGTGTGGTAATTTGGTTTACATAAGTAAACGGCGATTCGCGGGTCAGTATCGGGCGAATGTTTTCTTCCCATGGATAACCGCCGAAATACATCGGTACTAATTGCCAGGCATTGCCTTCACCAAAAAAGGTGGTTAAATCATATACTCCGCGTTGCGATGATATGGCCGCGAAACGCTTAGTATGGCCTGCAAGCCACCCGGTTAAATAACCGGCATAAGAGCCGCCTGTGGCTACCGTTTTGTCCTTATCGCCCCAGCCTTCGGCTAATGTGCCATCAAGGGCAGCCAGTACATCTTCTGTTGGGCCATTGCCCCAGTCCTGGTAATTGCCTTTTAAAAAATCGATGCCGTAACCGCCAGAGCCACGTGGGTTAGAATAAACCACGCCATAACCTTGTGCACAGAAGAACTGGTACTCATGCCACATGGTATTTTCGCCCGGTCCCCACATGGCGCTTGGCCCGCCGTGGATCTGCAGCATAATTGGGTATTTCTTATTCGGGTCGAAGTTGGTGGGTTTCATTACCCAGTATTCTACCTTCATGCCCTTGCTGTTGGTGTAATATTTCTTTTCAGGGAAACTTAGTTTTTTGTCTTTCAACCATTCGTAGTTAAAAGAGGTAATGCGTTTGGCCGATTTGTTATTTAAATCAGCAGTGTATAATTCATACGGATTGGCTACTTCTGTTTTTACGTAGAGAATTTGAGTTGCGCTCACATCAAGGCTACCGTCGCCTTCATCGAAGGTGCTGATCTGCTCTGGTTTCAGCGTAGCCATATTTACTTTATAAATGGGAACGCCACCGTTTGACTGTGCGGTAAAATAAAGCACCTTGCCATCTTTACTCCAGGCAAAAGCTGTGATACTGCGATCAACCGGGATAACTATTTTTTTGCCCGGGTTCTGAAAATCGTAAATAGCCAGCTGCGGGATATTGATCTGCAGTTCTTTACCAATCTCATAAACCAAATACCTGCCCGATGGCGAGATAGACTGGCTGCTGATGGCCAGGCCATCTTCACTGATTAATGTTTTAGGTACACCGCCTGTAACCGGCATAGTATAAACAGCTGATAAACGACTGCGATCTGGGTTTACCAAAGTATCAGGAGCGGCACTCAGGATGATGTTTTTTCCGTCTGGTGTAAAGACTGCACCGCTGTAACTCTGAAAACCATAGGTAAGCGGTTTGGCTTTTGCACCAGCTTTTGCATCGATAATCATGTAGTGGTTAAAGCTAAAGTCGGGCTCTGTTGAAGCTTCACCTTCAAAATTAAGCTTGGTGAAAACTTTCACTTTATTATCCACCTCGTCTTGTTTTAAATAAGCACGCACTTCGTCTAATGTACCGTCTGCGTTTTGCTTGGCTTTTGATACGGGCTGGTTTGTTTTAAAGCCGGGTTCTTCAATGCTCCAATAAGGAACTTTTTTTCCAGGGTTCAGGATTGAATCTTTCAGCATTTCGGGGTACGAAAGATTGGTAGAATATAGGATCTTGCTCCCGTCTGGCGACCATTGCGGCATACCTGCGCCGTAACTGTCATTGGTTAGTTGTACTGGTTCGCCACCATTCAGCGACATCAGGAATATTTGTGTGTGCCCTTTTACTACACGGGTAAATGCCAGCTGGCTATCATCAGGCGACCATGTTGGCTGGCCGCTGCTGGTAGCAATGGCTGTTATGGCACGGGCAGGTGCGCTGCCATCGGCAGGTACCAGCCAGATCTGGTTGCGGTATGCGTATTCGGCTTTTTTCTCTTCATCGGGTACAATGGATGTTACCCTGAAAGCGATCTGTTTGCCGTTGTGCGAAAACGAAGCGCTGTTGATTTGCTTAATCTTAACCATATCGGTAACCGTAATTGGCTGTTTGCCCTGTTGGGCCTTGAGGCTAAATAAGCTACCGCTAAGTAAAAGAAGGAGTAAAGTTTTTTTCATGCTGAGGGATTGGAGCTTAAAGATAAGTAGAATGTGCGGATGTGCAAATATGCAAATGTGCAAATGAAAAGATCATTTAACAAAAAAGCCGCCCTGTAAAACGAGGCGGCTCAAATATTCTATAGGTCTGCTTGCATATCTGCACATCTGCATATTCACGCATCTGCACATCAGCTAATTACTCCTCCAATATTTCGCTATGCGGGCTGCTTACTTCAATTTCCTGGTGTTTAAAATAACGTTTCTGATAAATCAGGATCATTATTACACCTACAGAAATGGCAGAATCGGCCACGTTGAATATCGGGCGAAAAAACTCGAAATCCTGACCAGCCCAGATTGGCACCCATGACGGGAATATGCCGCGGATGAGCGGGAAATAAAACATATCAACCACACGACCCTGGAATACCGGCGCATAACCGTATATCATGCCGTAAACGGTAGAATCGATAATGTTACCCACAGCGCCGGCAAATATCAGTGACATGTTCACGATCAACCCACGATGGTATTTATGTTTAATCAGGTACACCAGGCCATAGCCGATACCTATTACAGCCCCAATGCGAAACAGCGTAAGTGCAAGCTTGCCTAACTGGCCGCCTAATTCCCAGCCGAAGGCCATGCCGTTATTTTCGGTATACAGCAGCATACCACGGCTGCCTAAAAACTCAATACGCTCGCCAAGGTACATGTGGGAGTGAACCCATATTTTAACGATCTGATCTACCAGGATAACAAGTAGTGCAGTAAAAAACGGTTTAGTATAAACGGGCTTCATTTATTGCTTCAATTTCGCTTCCATACTTAATGTAGTATGTGGCACAGCGCGCAAACGCTCTTTTTGTATCAGTTTACCAGTTTCGCGACAAATACCGTAAGTTTTATTCTCTATACGTACTAAAGCTGCTTCTAACTGATCGATGAATTTTTTCTGACGTGCAGCCAACTGGTTAATAGATTCTTTCTCTAACGTAGCCGATCCGTCTTCCAGTGTTTTATAAGTACCCGCGGTATCATCTGTACC
>CAHJXH010000200.1 GCA_903644075.1 Sphingobacteriaceae bacterium
TATCAGTTGTCTGGAAAAACTATCAATTACTTTACCCAGAAGAACCATTAATAACCCAACAATGTGGCCTCTTGATTTTCGGGTAGCACAACATTGGCCAAAGCAGAAACATTTATAGAAAATCGAGCAGCCACGAGCTTTCTATTTGGTACTTTTTCTTTGGCGGTCAAAGAAAAAGTACATCCACTGACGATTAATAAATCACTCTACCCTTCCTAATGAAAAACGGATTATGCAGTATTCAAGTCTATGCTCTGTAGGTCGGGGATTGCTTCGTTCTTCGCAATGACGCGAGGGTAAAACAAAGCCTTCAATCTTTTATCCATATTCTCCCTTTCCACTTTCAAAACTCAGTTTTTTATGATTACTTTGAAAGTTAATTTAAGACAGAAATTACCCCGTAGATGCAGCTTACGCGATTAGAGATTAAAGGCTTCAAAAGTTTTGGCGATAAAATAACCATCAATTTTAATGAGGGTATTACTGCCATTGTTGGGCCTAATGGTTGCGGCAAATCTAACGTGGTTGATAGTATCCGCTGGGTATTGGGTGAGCAGAGTACCAGGATGCTGCGGTCGGAGAAAATGGAGAACATCATTTTCAATGGCAGCAAAAGTCGTAAACCGGCCAACCTTGCCGAGGTTTCGCTAACTTTCGATAATACCAAAAACATCCTGCCTACCGAGTTTTCGCAGGTTACCATTACCCGTAAGCTTTACCGTACCGGTGAAAGTGAGTATCGCCTGAATGATGTACAGTGCCGACTAAAAGATATTACTGATCTTTTCCTTGACACCGGTATCGGGGCCGACTCCTACTCTATCATTGAGCTGAAAATGATCGATGAGATCATTACCAATAAAGAAGGTTCGCGCCGTAATTTGTTTGAAGAAGCATCAGGTATCTCTAAATATAAACTCCGCAAAAAACAGACTTTTAGTAAGTTAAAAGATACCGAGGGTGATCTTTCCCGTGTAGAAGACTTGTTGTTCGAGATTGAGAAAAACTTAAAAACACTCGAAAATCAGGCAAAAAAAGCAGAGCGTTATTATCGCCTGAAAGAGCAATATAAAACGCTGAGCATTATGCTGGCTTCGTTCCGCATCGTGTCCTTCAGCGAATCGTTAAGCCGGATTGAAGAACAGGAGCAAAAAGAAAAAGCAGATAAAACAGGCATCGTTGCCCAGATAGATACTTTAGAAGCTACCATCCAGCAACAAAAACTGAATAGCCTGACCAACGAGAAAAACCTATCTGTTCAGCAAAAAGCTACGAATGAGTTTATCAGCAAGATCCGCGCTTACGAAAGCGAGAAAAAAGTACGTAACGAACAGCTTAAATACCAGAAAGATAAAGAAAGCCGCCTGAACGAGGAATTGGAACGCGACCGCAACCAGCTGAACCACGTACTTTATAACATTAAACGTTTAAGTGAAGAAAAACTGCAGGAAGAAGAAACCCTGCAAACTGTACAAAGCCGGGTTGCCGAATTAAAGCAGGCAGTTGATGAATTGCGTGCCGATCAAACTGCCTCACGTGAGGAGTTGAACGAGCTGAACAACATCAACAACCGACTGCAAAACCAGATCTACCAAACAGAGAAGAATATTGATATCCTACGCATCCAACAGCAAGCCCTGGAGCAGGAAAGCCAGCGTAATATGGAAGATGCGGCAGGTAAAGAGGTTGAGCTATCGCACTTTAACCAACTGGTTGCTGAGTTGGATTACCGTACCGAAACCCTGCAGGCAGAATACAACCAGGCCGTAGAAAGCGAAACCAACCTGCAGGAACAGATTAAGGATACCGACGCCGAGATAACACGTGTAAAAGAATATGTAAGGCAGGAAAGCCGCAAGCTGGATGCCAAGCAAAACGAGTACACATTGACCAAAAGCATGGTCGACAACCTGGAGGGGTTTCCTGAGTCGATCAGGTTTTTGAAGAAGAATGCTGGCTGGTCTAAAAATGCACCGCTGTTTAGTGATGTGCTTTTTTGTAAGGAAAATTACCGCATAGCCATTGAGAACTACCTTGAGCCATTGATGAACTACTACGTTGTTGATACTTATGATGATGCCATCAGCGCTATCAATTTGTTGAGTAATTCGGCAAAGGGGCGTGCACAATTCTTTGTGCTAAATAATTACCAACCGACTAGCAACACTTCTGAGATACCAAGTTCGGGCTACGTTCCGGCTTTGAGTGTGGTTGAGGTAGACAGTCGTTATAAAAACCTAGTTAGTAACCTGCTAAAAAACGTTTACCTGGTAGATGACTCGTCAGAAAACGATTTGAACAATGCTGAGTTGCCTGATGGTATCGTGCTATTAGGTAAAAGCGGCAAGTTTAACAAATCTAAATATACCGTTGCAGGTGGTTCGGTAGGTTTGTTTGAGGGTAAGCGTATCGGCCGAGCTAAGAATCTTGAAAATTTGGCCCGTGAGATTAAAGGCATGGAAGCCGATGTAAACAAGGCTAACCAGAATATTGAGCAGCTGCAAAGCAAGCTCACGGCCTTTAAAGCATCAACCCGTGTCGAAGAAATCCGCTTGAAGCAGCAGGACTTGAACCGGTTAAATACTGAACTTATCACAGTTAAAACCCGACAGGAACAATACCAATCATTCATCGAAAACAGCCGCAACCGAAAGGAAGATATTGCGGCCAAAATAGCTACCATACAGACTGATATGCTGGCTGCCGAGCCGCAGTTAGCCGAGTTTAAAACGCAGAAGCTGATACAGAACGAATTAATGCTGGATAAGCAACAAGCTTTTAACGAGCTGAACGAGTATGTAACCGTACAGTCGGGCGCTTATAACCAGGAGAATATCCGTTTTCATCAACAGCAAAATAAGGTTTCAGGGTTATTTAAAGATCTCGAGTATCGCGAAACACAGCACGATAGTTTAGAGACCCGTATTAACCAAAATGCTTCAGAACTCGAGAAGCTAAAGGTTGACATGCTGGAAACTATGAAAGATACCGACCACTCGGACGAGGACCTGATTGCCATGTACGTGCAGCGTGAGGAAATGGAAAAGGCGACAAGCGAAGCTGAACAGTTGTACTATGCATCGCGAGGTAAAATTACCGAGACAGAGAATGAGGTAAGCACACTACGTCGTAAAAAGGATCAGGCCGAAGTAATTGAGACTGAATTACGCGAGAAACGCAATAATTTGAAGCTTGACCTGAATGCTTTAAAAGAGCGCCTTTCAGTAGAGTTCAGCGTAGATATTGAAGACCTGTTAGATACCCCGCCACCAGCAGAAGAAACGGAAACAGAACTTCGTGATAAAACTGAAAGGCTTAAAAAACAATTGGACGAGTTCGGTGCCATTAACCCGATGGCTATCGAAGCCTATAACGAAATGGATGAGCGTTACCAGTTTATCAATGCTCAGAAAAAGGATCTGTTAGAAGCCAAAGCATCGCTGCTGGCAACCATACAGGAAATTGATGATACCGCTCGCGAAAAGTTTATGGCAGCCTTTATTATGGTGCGCGAAAACTTTATCAAGGTATTCCGTTCGCTGTTTAATGAAGAAGACTCCTGCGATTTGATTTTGACTGATCCTAACCAGCCGTTGGAGTCGGATATTGATATTATTGCCAAGCCTAAAGGTAAACGCCCGCTGTCTATCAATCAGCTATCTGGCGGTGAAAAAACGTTGACGGCTACAGCTATCCTGTTCTCGCTTTACCTGTTAAAGCCTGCCCCATTCTGTATTTTTGACGAGGTTGATGCGCCGTTGGATGATACCAACATCGATAAGTTCAACAACATCATTCGTAAGTTCTCTGTCGATTCGCAGTTTATCGTGGTATCGCATAACAAGCGTACCATTGCCAGTACCGATGTTATTTATGGCGTTACCATGGTTGAGCAAGGCGTATCGCGTGTAGTACCTGTCGACCTTCGCGAACTGGCCGACTAACAAAAAAGCGCTTCAGTTTCCCAAAGCGCTTTCAATATCTATTCAGAAAAACTTATTTGTGTTTAGGAATTCTGTAAAGCATCCCTTTAAACTTATCATTATCCATTTGCGATACCAGCGCATTTTGCTGATCTACAGACAAAGTAGTTTTTAAGTTTAAGCTTTGCACACTTTCAGAAGTTACTTTATAAACTCCCGAGTTTATATCACTCAAAATAGAGGCTAGCAAACGCTCAGTAACGTCACCAAAATCTTTGGTTGCATCATCTGCCGCATTATATCCCGGGTAATCAGTAGTAGCAGGCACCATACCTGTGTAGTAGCCACCCTGCCCTGCCGAGTTTTTAGTTTCAAACTCGGGGATATACATTTGATATTTATTAATATCAATATCAAAGAAACCTACCGGCTTGCCATATGTAGTACGGCCTACCAGTTGTACATTCATGTAAGGGCGCAGGTTATTAATAGTAAGCTCGCTGGCCGAAGCTGTTGAACCCGTTACTATAAAAAACACACGGTTTAAATTTAAAGGGTGAGTAGTACCAAATTTAGTTTGATTACCCGCTACCGAAAAATTAACCTGGCTATAGTTATAAGTTTGGCCGTTATCGTCCTTACGCACTTGATTTTTAAGCAAAACCGCCTTTCCTGCAGTTAAAGTATTGTTGTAATAAGCGGTATACATCAAGTTATTATTAGTAGTTGATGGCGCAATCTGGTTATCCAGGTATTCGGCAGTTTCAACATAACCACCACCGTTATAACGTAAATCAACTACTAAGTCAGTAATACCGGCTGTTTTAAAAGTGTTGAAAGCAGCGTCAATTTGCGGTTGTGCATTTTTTAATATTACAAAGCTGTTAAACACAATATAACCTACCTTTTTGCCATTACCCAAATCAATAACCTTGCTTGTAATAACCGGGTTAATGGTATAAACTGCAGTTGTTAATGATACGTTAAAGCTGGTGCCGTCGGGTTTAAGCAACGTCATAGTTATATTGCTGCTCTTACTGTAAGCATTCACAATAAAATTAACGTTGGTTGATGTTGTATTACCGTCATAAGCTAAATTGGTTTGGCCGTTAATAGCGGTAATCTGGTAACCACGTTTTACACCTGCTAAATCGGCCGGTGAACCGGGATAAACATATTTAACTCTTAAATCATTGGTGGCATTGTACAATGGTGCAAAACCAAAATCACCGGTAACTGCATTTAGTTTTGTTGATACCTCGCCTTCATCAATAAATGAGTATTTGGCCTCGCCGGTAATATTGTTGTTGGCGTCATAACTAGCCTCATAGGGTTTATTTGTAGCAGGGTTTATTTTGTACTGCGAAATAGCATTTACTTCTTTAGTTAAAGCGTCTATATCAGCAGTTGCGGTAAAGCTTCTTGGATTAAAAACATCGTAAGTAGGCAGGGCATCATACCAATAGTAATCTTCCTTGGCGTACAGGAAAACAGAATCACGCACCAAATCCAATGTTGATCCTGTGGGGCCAGACTTATCTTTCTTACAGCTTTCGCCGAAAAGCACTAAACTTAATAAGAGGAATAGTAATATTTTATTCATAGCGTTCATTTTATTCATACGCATCTTTTTGATAAATAGTTCATTAGCATTAAACTATTTATCATTCCTATGACAGAAATACAATGCTGTAAGTTTTTATTTCGAAGTGATTTTTATAAAATTTCCGGCATTAAGATAATCTATTCCGCTGGCTTCTGCACTTAGTTCATCAGCTTTTGTGTTGCCAATCATTAAAATATCGCGGCGTTGCAGGTTGTGCTCTTGTATCAGAGTGTGTATGGCATCTGGTTCGGGTTTAGATGCGTACTCGTTGGCAAAGTAACAGATAAGGTATTGCTCAAGCCCGTGCCATTCCATCTGTCGTATTTTATTAAGTTGTTGCTGGGGGTTACCGTTAGTAACAATAAACAACTTTTTCCGGTCGACCACAATTTCCTGCATCAGGTCTAACATCTGTTGATACAACAACAACTTCAACGGCAACTTGGCATTGCCTAATAAAATCTGAAAGTTCTGTGCATATTTAATATCTATGTTAAACTCTTTTTGCAAAGCATTAAAAACAGCATCATGCCCCTCCTGCTCATAAGTTTCGGTCATGGTTTTAAGCATGGCTTTGGCATCCAGCAATTCGGTATACTCTAAAAAACTGGCAAAAAGATAATAAACCTGTAACAGGTAATCTTTCTCTGGATACAATACGTTATCCAGCTCAAAAATAAACGCTTGCTTACGCGGATCTATCTCGTTATAAACCATCGGCAGTATAGTTGATGTTTATACCATATTCGTCATACAATAGCTGCGCTTCTTTAAGTAATTGCATTTCGATATTACGCAGCGGGTATATTTGTGTGATGCCTTTATCCAGGCATAAGGCCAACATCTCGTGCATATAAGATGCACTCATAGGGCTAGGCAGCTTAATCATTTTGCCGGCTTTGACCATCACTTCGGGCAGTTCTTCGTAATCGCCCAAAATAATTTCATCGGCCTGTATAGTCCCTTTTATTTGGTATGCCTTTGCTGTCGATGCAGCTGTTATCAGTACGCTCACTTTATCTGTATTATTCCTGTACAATTAAACCATCCCGCATTAAAACCTTACGGTCCGATAAGTTGGCCAGGTCTTCATTATGGGTTACGATGATAAAGGTTTGGTTAAACTCATCGCGCAGCTGTAAAAACAATTCATGCAAATCGCGCGCATTGGCCGAATCGAGGTTACCCGAAGGTTCATCGGCAAAAATCAACGCCGGGCTGTTTACCAATGCCCTGGCTACGGCCACACGTTGCTGCTCACCGCCCGATAGCTGGGCAGGTTTATGATGTAAACGTTCGCCAAGTCCCAGTTTATTTAACAGCTCAATAGCCCTTTTTTCGGCAATGGCTTTAGATGTACCTGCAATATAGGCAGGGATACATACATTTTCCAACGCCGTAAACTCAACAAGTAAATGGTGGAACTGAAATATAAACCCGATTTTATGGTTACGGAAAGCGCTCAGCTGTTTGCTGCTTAGTGCGCTGGTATCGATATCATCGATGATCACTTTACCACTGTCAGCTTTATCTAAAGTGCCCAATATATTCAGCAATGAGCTTTTACCTGCACCCGATGCACCAACAATGGCAACGATCTCTCCCTTATTTACCTCAAGGTTAACACCTTTTAATATATGCAGGTTCCCGAATTTTTTTTGAATGTTAAGCGCTTTCAGCATTAAGGCAAAAATAGAATATTAGCGTCCAATTTGTAACAACTGTAATAATTAATGGATAAAATAAATTAAGGTTTCATAAATAGGGATGAAATTGTAGATTTACCGCAAATTCTAAGAGTAGACATGAACATTCACGAATATCAGGGCAAAGCCATTTTAAAAAGTTTTGGCGTAAGGGTACAAGAAGGCATAGTTGCCGATACCGTTGACCAGGCTGTTGAGGCGGCTAAAAAAATGAAAGAAGATTTCGGTTCAGACTGGGTGGTTGTTAAAGCCCAGATACATGCCGGCGGTCGCGGTAAAGGCGGCGGCGTTAAAGTGGCTAAGAACCTGGAAGATTTAAAGGAAAAAGCAGGTGCCATACTTGGTATGCAACTGGTTACTCCGCAAACAGGTCCCGAAGGTAAATTAGTAAGCAAAGTGTTAATTGCACAGGATGTTTACTACCCAGGCGAAAGCGAAACCAAAGAATTTTACATTTCCGTATTGCTTGACCGTGCTAAAGGCCGTAACATTATCATGTACTCTACCGAAGGTGGTATGGACATCGAGGAAGTTGCACACAGCACTCCAGAGCTGATCTTCAAAGAAGAGATTGATCCTAAAGTTGGCTTACAAGCTTTCCAGGCTCGTAAAATTGCCTTTAACTTAGGTGTAAGCGGCGAAGCTTTTAAAGAGATGGTGAAATTTATCACCGCTTTATACAAAGCTTACGATGCTACCGATTCTTCTCAATTTGAGATTAACCCGGTATTAAAAACATCTGATAATAAAATTTTAGCTGTTGATGCTAAAGTTAACATCGACGATAATGCATTATACCGTCATAAAGACTATGCAGACATGCGCGATACTGCTGAAGAAGACCCTACTGAGGTTGAAGCCAGCAAATCGAACCTTAACTATGTTAAGTTAGATGGTAACGTGGGTTGTATGGTTAACGGTGCCGGTTTAGCAATGGCTACCATGGACATTATCAAGATTGCCGGTGGCGAACCTGCTAACTTCTTAGACGTAGGCGGAACTGCTAACGCGCAAACTGTTAAAGCTGGTTTTAACATCATTCTACAAGATCCTAACGTTAAAGCTATCCTGATCAATATTTTCGGTGGTATTGTTCGTTGCGACCGTGTTGCTCAAGGTGTTATTGATGCTTACAACGAAATTGGCAATATCCCTGTTCCGATCATTGTACGTTTACAAGGTACCAATGCTGAGGAAGGTAAAGCTTTGATCGATAACTCTGGTTTAAAAGTTTACTCTGCCATCTTATTAAAAGAAGCAGCAGACAGAGTTAAAGAAGTGTTAGCACTTTAATTAGATTTTTTATAAGACACAAAGTATTGTGTCTCTACGATATTGAAAGGGAGCCTTTGGTTCCCTTTTTTGTTTTTACTTCCCTTCGTCATGCTGAACTTGTTTCAGCACCCCACTTGCTAAGAATGCGATATATAAGTTGCTGACCTGTCCTGTGGGGTGCCGAAATAAATTCGGCATGACGGTTGGAGAGTACGCACGATTGCGTCGCGTGCGAGTACTTCCCGGCGTTTGCAACGCCACGCTATGCAAGCAACAAATTCCCCAATTTCACAATATTTTCCCCAGTATTTCTTTTGGGGAAATATTCCCCACTCAACAAAAAAGGCCTTTAAAGTTAATTAAAGGCCACTTTTATAATTCTTTCGCTATCGGCATTGATATTGCCTTAACCTATACATCAAACATTAATTAAAACATTTAAAA
>CAHJXH010000201.1 GCA_903644075.1 Sphingobacteriaceae bacterium
ACCCCCACCGGCAAAGTGAAACGCCGCATTATTTTAGAGAAGTACAAAAACGAGATTGAGAAAATGTACAGCGATATTAGTAACCCAACTTTTGCGCACTAATTTTCTGTAATCAATTCCACCTTCCTACTCATTTATTAATGGAAACACTGCAAATAAATATAAAGGATAAACTGGCCGTGATCACGCTTGATCGCGGCCGGGCCAATCCTGTTAATTTAGAGATGCTTACCGACCTGATCTCTGCCGTAAAAGATATAGAAGCCAATGACGAGGTTGGCGGCATGATTATCACCGGTAAAGAAGGTTTTTTTTCTGCGGGCATCGATCTCATAGAAGTTTATGGCTACAATGAACAACAAAGCAAAGCTTTCTGGACTAACTTTCTGCAAATGCAGGCAACCCTTGTGGCATTTAAAAAACCTTACGTTGCCGCGATAACGGGGCATAGCCCCGCCGGTGGCTGCATCATTGCTATGGGTGCCGATTACAGGGTTATGGCAGAAGGCCCTTTTATTATTGGGCTGAATGAAATCCCTGTTGGTATTATTGTGCCTGATTCTGTTTTTCAACTCTACTCCTTCTGGATAGGTAAACGCAAGGCCTATCAATACTTACTGGAAGGTAAATTATTGAACGTTAATGAGGCCTATAACGATGGATTAATTGACGTTGTGGCAGATGCTACAGAAGTATTAACCCTGGCCGAACAAAAAGTGCGGGGTTATATGAAGCTTAACGCTACAACCTGGAGCCAAAGCAAACTAAACCTACGTAAAGAATTGCTAAGCCATGTACAGGCAGATAGCAGTGCATTATTAGATAAAATGCTGCAGCAATGGTGGTCGGCCGAAACAAGGTTTATCCTCCAAAAAGTAATTAACAAACTAACAAAACCGGTTAAAAATTAAATCATGCAGCAAACTAATATCAATGATTTAAGCCCGGATAGTGGCGAAAACGGCATGTTACGCGATAATGCCTTCAAGGATAAAACTATTATTGTAACCGGCGGCGGCACTGGTTTGGGTAAGGCTATGGGCACCTACTTTTTAAAACTGGGTGCTAATTTGGTTATCACGAGTCGCAAACTGGATGTTTTGCAAAAAACAGCTTCTGAAATGGAAGCCGAAACCGGCGGTAAAGTATTAGCTGTAGCCTGCGATGTACGCAATTATAACGAGGTTGAAAACGTGTTGCAGCAAACGCTCGACACTTTTGGCCCTGTACACGCTTTAGTTAACAATGCAGCAGGTAACTTTATTTCTCCCACCGAGCGTTTATCTGCCAATGCGTTTTCTACTATTATTGATATTGTTTTGAAAGGTTCCGTTAACTGCTCATTGGCTCTGGGTAAGCACTGGATCAAAGAAAAAACACCGGGTAATATCCTCAATATTATTACTACTTATGCTTCAACAGGTTCGGGTTATGTGGTGCCTTCGGCTTGTGCCAAGGGCGGTGTACTGGCCATGACGCGTTCTTTAGCTGCCGAGTGGGGTCGGCATCAGATCCGGACTAATGCCATCGCGCCGGGACCATTCCCAACAAAAGGTGCCTGGGAACGTTTATTACCGGGAGAAATGGCCGCTAAATTCGACTTTAAAAACCGTGTGCCGCTTAAACGTGTCGGTAAACATCAGGAAATTGCAAACCTTGCCGCTTATTTGATTTCCGATTATTCGGGTTATATTAACGGCGATGTTATTACCATCGATGGTGGCGAATGGCTGCAAGGTGCAGGCCAGTTTAACGGCCTCGAAATGGTGACAGATGAAATGTGGGATGGCATTGAGCAAATGACCAGATCGGCCAAAGGCAGTTGATTAACTGCTTTTGATTAATATTGATAACCTATGATTGCACAAATTATTTTCCTCATTATACTGGCAGCTGCCGTGTTTTTGTTTAGCAAAAATGCTGGTAAGATTCGCCGTAATATCCTGTTAGGTAAAGATCTCGACCGTAGTGACAACCCGGCCGAACGCTGGAAGATCATGACCAAGGTTGCCCTCGGCCAAAGCAAAATGGTAAAACGCCCGGTTGCTGCCGTAATGCACATTTTTATTTATGTAGGTTTTGTTATCATCAACCTCGAGGTTTTGGAAATTATGATCGACGGTCTGTTTGGGTCACATCGTATCTTCTCTAAACCTTTAGGCAGTTTATACGGCTTGCTGATTGGCAGCTTTGAAGTATTGGCTTTACTTGTGCTTGTTTCATGCGTTACATTTTTAGCTCGTAGAAATATCCTCAAATTGAAACGCTTCAGCGGCGTGGAAATGAAGACTTGGCCAAAATCTGATGCCAACTACATTTTGTTTATCGAGATACTTTTAATGTCTGCATTCCTGACGATGAATGCCTGCGATTATAAATTGCAAGCTATGCATTTCGGTCACTATATTAAGGCTGGTAGTTTCCCGGTAAGCTCTCTGATCGCTCCTTTGTTGCCCTCATCGGGCGAATCATTAGAAATGATTGAACGTGGCTGCTGGTGGTTCCATATTGTTGGGATACTGGCTTTCTTGAACTACCTGCCCTACTCTAAGCATTTCCATATTGTTATGGCGTTCCCAAATGTGTATTTTTCTAAGCTGACGCCCAAAGGTCAGTTTACGAATATGCCTTCGGTAACCAATGAAGTAAAAGCCATGCTTGATCCATCATTTACACCTCCCGAGGCTACAGAACCGGGACGTTTTGGTGCCAAGGATGTAACGGATCTCACCTGGAAAAACCTGATGGACTCGTATACCTGCACCGAATGCGGCAGATGCACCAGCGTTTGCCCGGCTAATATTACAGGCAAGTTGCTATCGCCACGTAAAATTATGATGGATACCCGCGACCGCATTACTGAAGTTGGTAACAACATCGACAAACATGGAAAAGACTATACCGACGATAAAACCCTGTTAGACAATTACATTACCCGCGAAGAACTATGGGCATGCACAACCTGCAACGCCTGTACAGAAGCCTGCCCGGTAAACATCGATCCACTGAATATTATTCTTGAGATGCGGCGCTACATTGTGATGGAAGAATCGCAAGCACCAGCCAGCTTAAACAATATGTTTGGCAATGTTGAAAACAATGGCGCACCCTGGAAATACTCGAGCGCAGACCGTTTCAATTGGGCAGAACATAATTGATTTGATGATGTGCTGATTTGAGAATTTGAAAATTGAACCCTGATTTGTTAATTGAAGAATTCTTTAATCCGAGAATTCTGATTCAAACAATAAGAAATATCAAAATGGAAGAACCAAACCAAGATATACCCGCTACCGAAGCTAAATCCGAAATCGGAACTCCGAAATCCGAAATCCTCACCGTTCCTACTATGGCGCAAATGGCTGCTGAAGGTAAAACACCAGAGATTTTGTTTTGGGTTGGCTGCGCCGGAAGTTTTGACGAGCGGGCACAGAAAATTACCCGCAGCATTTGTAAAATACTGCAACATGTGGGCATGAGCTACGCCGTTTTGGGCACGGAAGAAAGTTGCACCGGCGATCCTGCCAAACGGGCGGGCAACGAGTTCCTATTCCAGATGCAGGCCATGGTTAATATTGATGTATTGAACGGGTATGAAGTGAAAAAGATCGTAACGGGTTGCCCGCATTGTTTCAATACGCTTAAAAACGAATATCCGCAGCTGGGTGGCAAGTATGATGTGATCCACCACACACAGTTGATCCAACAATTAATTGACGAAGGCAGGCTTAAAACACAGGATGGCGAGAGCTTCAAGGGCAAAAAGATCACCTACCATGATGCCTGCTATTTAGGCCGTGGCAACAACGTTTATGAAGCACCCCGTGCTGCACTTGAAGTTTTAGATGCCGAACTGGTGGAAATGAAACGCTGCAAAAGCAATGGACTGTGCTGTGGTGCAGGCGGTGCACAAATGTTTAAGGAGCCGGAAAAAGGCAAAAGAGAGATTAGCGATGAGCGGATTGATGATGCCATAGCAATACAAGCCAATATTGTAGCTTCGGCCTGCCCCTTCTGTATGACGATGCTGCGCGATGGGGTTAAACACCACGAAAAAGAAGACAGTATTCAGGTGCTCGACATTGCAGAGATTACCGTTAGGGCGAATGGTTTATAACCATTCGCTTACCAATATCTTACGTAGATAGCCGATAGAAACAACAAGATCACCGCGATCATTACAATTGATGAAGTGTTCAATTTAAACATCGACTTGTTGATCGTGATCGCTTTCGCATTAATCTCCGGTCCAAATAAACTGATGGCGACCATCACCAAAAACGTGATCAGGAACGACCAGCTCAACGAAATAAAGAACGGAATCTCATACTGACCAGAAGCATTGGGGAATGCAGAGTACAGCCAGGTATTAGGCCCAAAAACACCTACAGCAAACTGATTAAAGAATACCGACACAGCAAAACCGGTGAGTATCCCGATAATGGCAGCTTCAGCCGTAGTGCGTTTCCAGAACATCCCCAATAAAAATGTAGCAATTACACCCGGGCTTACAAAACTCGAATATTTCTGAACAAAGGTATAACCGCCTGCGCCGCCAATGCCTAAAACATCGTTCCAGGTAAAGGCAACGGCTATCATCAAACTTACTATAATGGTGAGGCGGCCAGTCCAAACCATCCGGCGTTCGGTAGCTGATGTTTTCAGATATTTCTTATAAACATCCAACGTAAATATGGTGGCAATGCTGTTAACCTTACCCGCAAGTGATGCTACAATTGCAGCAGTTAAAACGGCTAAGGATAAGCCTTTTAATCCGGATGGAAGAAATGATAATATGGCCGAATAAGCACCATCTTTACTCCCACCACTTAGCTGCGGTAAATTGCCGTGCTTATACAAAACGTAAGCCACAATGCCCGGCAGCATTACAATTACCGGCATCAAAATTTTTAATAAACTGGCAAATAGAATACCTGTCCGTGCTGTATTAATATTGGCGCCTAAGGCACGCTGGGTAATGTACTGGTTACATCCCCAATAATTCAAATTACTAATCCACTGCCCCGATACGTACATGGCAAAGCCCGGCAGAATTAAATATTTACTAATGGTTGCCGCGGATGCCCCTGATACAGGCTTCTTAAAAATCAAATGGAAGTGATCGGGCGAATCTTTCATTAAGAGTTTAAATCCTGTTAAAGCATTTGGCCCGAAACCGAATTGATCGCTTACAATGGTTAGTGAAAGATAAGTAATAGCCAGTCCGCCGATAATTAACACGCCTACCTGTATCACATCAGTATAACCCACGACCTGCATACCACCCAAGGCGATAATCACACCGAAGATGGCCAGAGCGATCATGATTTCGTGGAAGTAGCCTCCCCCCAATAAGCCGTTAATGGCCAATGCTCCGAGATATAAAATTGCAGTAAGGTTGATGAATATGTACAAAAACAGCCAGAAGATTGACATAACCAGCGCCACACCGCCATTATAACGGTTTTGCAAAAACTGCGGCATGGTGAAAATTTTATTCTTGATATATACCGGCATAAAAAACACAGCCACAATGATTAGTGCAGCAGCGCCTACCCACTCATACACAGCTACGGCTATACCAGCAAAAAAGCCGTCGCCGCTCATACCTATAAATTGCTCTGCCGAAATGTTGGATGCGATAATAGATGCACCAATGGCCCACCAGGTAAGCGAACCTTCTGCCAGGAAAAAGCTTTGTGAGCTGGAGTTGGTTTCTTTCTTTTTACGATTATAGATAAAGTATCCGTAGCAGGAAACCAGGATAAAATAACCAAAGAAAACGAGAATATCCGCTGTAGATATGTGATTCAGCATGTGCAGGGTTTATTTGCCCAAACCTAAGAAATAAATTGCAGGAGCTTATATCGATTTCTCTTCTTTCAAAAACTCTTTACGGATGCCGTTGATGAGATCGGTTTGGGTAAGTGTATCCGAATTACGGGAATAACATTGCAGGGCAGAGAAGTAAACCGCATTGAGTATCGAAGCCCCGGACAATTCATACTTCGCCGATAGCTCGTTCAGGTTAACAGAACTATCGACTTTCAACCTTTTCGGCATCGATTTTTGCCAAAGTGTATAACGTTCTTTCTGATTAGGCATCGGGAAGTGGATCACCGCATGGAAGCGGCGGATAAAGGCATCATCCAGGTTATTTTTAAAGTTGGATGCCAAAATGAGCAATCCCTTATAATCCTCAACCCTTTGCAGTAAATAGCTTACTTCCTGATTGGCGTACTTATCGTGCGCGCTTTGCACATTGGTACGTTTACCGAAAAGTGCATCTGCCTCGTCAAAAAACAGGATCCAATCTTTGGTTTCCGCCTTTTTAAAAACATTTTCGAGGTTCTTTTCTGTTTCGCCAATAAACTTGCTTACAATTTGTGACAGATCGATCCGATAAACATCTTTATTAAACTGCTTACCCAAAAGAGCGGCAGTAAGCGTTTTACCCGTGCCAGATGGGCCATAGAACAGCACCCGGTAACCCGGCTTAATTTTCCGTCTAAAGTTCTCGTCTTCGTTCAGTTTATCATGATGTTTAAGCCAGCTGCTGATATCATTTACTTGCTGTAGCGTTTGCGGGTGAAGCACCACATCTTCCCAAAGCATGTGCGTGATGATATTTTTTGCTGGGAAATCTAAGCCAAATCTCGGCACCCACTCCTTATTGAACAATAACTTCTCAACCCATTCCTGCGACAGGATAATCCTTCCACTCATCAAAGGTTCACCCTCGCGGACTGGTTCAAGCCACAGGATACCCTGTTTAAAGAACACGTGGCCTTCTAAAAATAACTCCTGGATATGCAAACGCTTTTCCAGATCATTACCCGCCAGTATAAATTGGATGGTTTCGCCGGTTGGCAGCATACCGCGATGGTTGGTTCCTTTTGTGCCACCAAATTCGGGCAGGTCTCCTCCATTCGGGAAATGCTCATAAATAATAGATTCAAAGAAATTTGGCTGCAGGTGTGGAACGATGGTCAGCAATACCACCAGCCAATCTTCATCATTCAGGCCGATTATATTTTGCTTCGTTTTGTAATCAAATACGTGGCGATTATCATCGTCTTCAATCCAGCTACTCACATCAAATGCAGTGCTATTCGCCTGGCTTTCTATCCGTGCAATAACAAGCAAACGCAGACCATCAAGCGCGGCTTGCATTGGTGATGCCGGATTGGTATGTTGTTTAATTGAGCGGATCAAAACTTAATGTGTTTTTATAAATTTAACAAAACCTATTGATTAATAGCACATTTAATATCAAATCAAAAAGCTACTCTTTAACTATTTTTTCTTCTTTTCATTATCCGGCAATTTCTGTAGTTCAGCGCTATCGCCATTTTGTACTAAGTGCGTAAGTTCATGAGCCAGTAGTTTTTTACCTTCAATGCTATCAGGATTATATTGCCCCTCATTAAACACAATGTGGTTATCTATGGCATAGGCTTTGGCATTAACTTCTTTGGTTGAGTCGGCTGCATCGGCGCCCGTATGAATGTTTACGCTGTCGAAATTATAGCCCGTACGGTCATAAAAAAACTGTGTGGTTTCTACCGGTAATTTGCTGCCGCCTGAGTTTAATGTACCAATGTAGGCTGAAGTCTTAGAGGTACCGGTAACCGTTCCACCTGCTTCTGACAGCCTTAACTCACTATCCTCTTCACCATGTTTTACCGGTAAATTACGATTGTGCTCTTCTTCGTTTTCCTCTATCTCGATAGCTCGCTTTATCTTTTTGTCGTCCTCTTTTTTATCAGTAGCGCGATGCAGCTTTTTCTCTTCTTCTTTCTTCTTTTCTAACTGATGCTTTTTCTTCTTTTCATGGTGTTCATGGCGTTTCTTTTCATCGGCAACGCGCTCCGCCTGGGTATGCATATATTTGTTTTCATCCTCCTTAGCAGTCGACCGTTGAACTTTCTTTTCATTCTCTTTTTTGTCACACTGTTTGTGGATCTTTTTCTCCTCTTCTTTTTTATCGGCAGCACGATGTAGTTCTTTATGCTCTTCTTCGCAAGCCTCGCATTTACGGCTTATGGTTGCTGCCGGTTGAAAGAAGTTCGCATTCTGTGCATGGTCTGCAAAAAAGGTTTGCTCTGCATTATTCTCTTTCTTAAAAAAGCTGCCATCGCGTGCTGTGTTTTTGCGGCGGCGGACTACTCTGGTTGGTGAAGTTCTCATGGTCTGTATGTTTGGTTAACTATCTATGTGTGTTTCAAATACGGTTTGTATAGCTGTTAGCCTTGTTTGTTCGGGGCTTCCTGCCTCTATATTAAAGTTAAGGTTGTGATCTCGTTTAAAATCCCTCCAAAGCATGGTTTTAGGGGCCGATGTAATTGCAGCCTGGGCATTATTAAAAATACTGGTTTTATTAGTGTTCTGTTTGTTGTTAAAGGCAGTCTCTACCTCAGTATTCGCGATGTCTGTTATATTGTAAAACACCCTGCCTGCCTTAAAGCTTGTCCATGTTGTTACCTGGTTATCGGGTAAATGGTCGACTAAAGCTAGTTCGATATTTTTATCGGCTTCGCGATGATGCGTTGCAAAAAGCGTAGCTATTGCCCCGGCAGTACCTGCGGTTTCTAATGCTTCCAGGCTCCTTTGATTAATAACAGTTTTATTTTTAAACTGGTTGTAGGTTGGGCTTGGCGTACAGGCTAGTTCTGTGGTAGCATTTGCAAGTAAGGTATCAGCATCTAACACGGCGGCAACTGCAGGCGGCGAATCAGGATCTAAAGTATGCGGGATATTTGCCCATCCTGCCGCTTCGGCAAGGTTAGCACTGGCTGGGTCAATGTCCCAATCGCCTTCAGAAGCACCGGTTGTATTTGGCTTCTTAATCATTGTGCGCACATCGAAATTAAACGCTGTAGGCAAGGACCCTTCCTCAGGTATATATACCCGATTTGGCTGACCACCAGTAAAAAAATAAAAC
>CAHJXH010000202.1 GCA_903644075.1 Sphingobacteriaceae bacterium
AATGCCTTAATAAGGGGTTAATTCTTTTTAAACTTACTTAGTACCCTTAGTAGATTGGCGCATCTTTTCTTCGGCTTTTTTTACCTCGTCTTTTTCGCTTAAGGGTAAGTCGGTTTCAATTTTGGCTTTGCTTTTACCGGGCGAAGCCTTTTTGGTGGGTTGAGTTTTCATAATTCTTATACATTGGGTATCTGATTAACTATCGACAGAAACTAATTGTTTACATAAACTGCTTTTGATAAACTGTAGCCCTGACGGATACTATTATTTTATTTTGAAATAGTTTAGCTTTAGCCCAATCAATAACCTAACAATCTACAATCAATATGTTAAACAATCCATCTAAAGCCTTAATCAGGCTGGCTGTGCTTTGTATGGCGCTCTTTTTACCTGTCGCGCTATTCGGTCAAAATAGTAAACCTAAGTTTAGGGTAATTGCTTTTTATACGGCTAAAAGTGATCAGGCACATATCAGCTTTGTGCACGAGGCCAATAAATGGTTCCCACAAATGGCCGAGAAATATAAATTTGCTTACGATTCTACCAATAACTGGAGTAACCTTAATACCGAATACTTGTCGCATTACCAGGTAGTATTATTTTTAGATACCCGTCCCGAAGATCCTGCCCAGCGCGAGGCTTTCCAGAAATACATGGAGAACGGTGGCGGCTGGCTGGGGTTCCATTTTTCGGCCTTTGCATTAACGCCATCAACCTATCCTCAAAATTGGGATTGGTATCATAACGAGTTTCTGGGCTCTGGCCAGTATGGCAGTAACACATGGCGGCCAACTTCGGCTATTTTAAGGGTAGAGGATAAAGATCATCCGGTTACCAAAAATCTGCCGCATACCATCAAGGCTTCACCAAACGAGTGGTATCGTTGGGAAAAAGACCTTCGCCAAAACCCTAATATCCGCATTCTGCTGGCTATTGATTCTACAAGTTTTCCGTTAGGCACCGGGCCAAAACAGAGCGAAATATGGCATAGTGGCTATTATCCGGTAGTGTGGACTAACAAAAACTATAAAATGGTGTATTTTAATATGGGCCACAACGATATTGATTACGAACATCACACCAACAAAGATCTTTCGCATACATTCGACAGCCCCGAAGAAAGTAAACTAATACTCGATGCCCTATTTTGGGTGGGTACGGGTAAAAAGGTAAAATAACACACAATGATAAAAAATACAGCGTATAAAATAAGAGCGATAATTACAGGAACTACCGGCATGGTGGGCGAAGGCGTACTGCACGAATGTTTGCAGCATCCGCAGGTAGAAGAAGTGTTGATCATCAACCGTAAGCCACTCGGCATCACTCATTCTAAGTTAAAGGAAATTGTCCATGCCGATTTTTATGATATGTCGCCCATAGCGCATGAATTGGTGGGGTATAATGCCTGTTATTTTTGTTTAGGGGTAACTTCGGTAGGTAAAAAAGAGCCGGAGTATTTTAAGCTTACTTACACCCTTACCCTGCACCTGGCCGAAATTTTAAGTAAAACCGGTTACGATATAACATTCTGTTACGTATCTGGTGGTGGTACTGACAGTACTGAGAAAGGCAGCTCCATGTGGGCACGTGTAAAAGGCAAAACCGAAAACGATTTGATGAAGCTGCCCTTTAAACAAGTATTCGCCTTTAGGCCGGGTTTTATTAAACCAACGCCCGGCTTAAAAAACGCACATGCTTTTTATAAGTATATCAATTGGTTATATCCAATTGGCAGGGCAATTTATCCAAATGGATTTTGTACCTTGAAAGAGCTTGGGTTGGCGATGATTAATGTTACTGCGGATGGTTACGATAAGCAAATCATCGAATCGAAGGATATTCACCTACTTGGGTCTGAATGATTTCAAATATTTTATTGTAACTTATGTAACAATTTAAACATTTGGCACAAAAGTTAACTCCAGGTACACTTTATTTACGTAGATATAATTAATGCCTGTGCCACAAAGCGATAAATTATTAGCTGCAACCCGGTTTTTGGACCTTACTTTTAATAAAGAAAGCGAGCTGAGTGAACTTGCTGAACTGGCAACAACCTTATTTTCAGTACCCTTTGCAATGATCCGTATCGCGGGGTATGAAAAGCAGATCACCAATAAAAAGTTTCCGCGTAAGATTAATAAGCAAATTACCTATGAGCCTTTATATCAGCACCTCATTGGGCAGGATAAAAGTTTGGTTATTGAAAATATTGATACCGGTAAATTCTCTAAACATCAGCCCTTTATCATCCAAAAGCATAAAATAAAGTTTTATGCAAGCATTCCGCTCATTACGCACGACGGCCATTATGCAGGTAATATACTGCTGATGGACCATCGCCCGCAGAAATTAACCAAAGGACAAAAGCAGGTAATTAAAATACTAATCAAGCGTATTTTGCACCTTGTTGAATTTGATTACAGCCTGCGGGTTATTAAAGCACAGCACAATACCGCCAAAGAAACGGAGATTAAGCTACGGTCGTTTTTCGAGAGTTCGGCTTCCTGCCATTTACTGATCGGAAAGGAGCTGGAGGTAATTGTGTTTAACCGTAACATGGCCGAGTTTATTGAAAGGCATCACCACGTTACTTTATATTCCGGCATTACTGTCGACAAAGTTTTGCATGAAGCCTACCTGGAAGATTTTATCCACGATTACGAAAAGGCCCTGAGCGGTACGCCGGTTAAATACGAGCGGGAGGTTGAGTATGCAGAAAAAACGATCTGGTGGTATGTAACCTTTGAGCCCGGCTATAACAATGCAGGCGAAATTGTAGGCATCTCTTATAACGCCACAGATATTACCGAACGCAAGCACAACGAGAAGAGAATATTAGAGCAAAACAGTTCACTAAACACCATAGCGCATATCCAGTCGCATGAATTGCGCAGGCCCGTAGCATCTATCCTCGGTTTTATGCATCTCTTTAAATACGTAGGCTATAAAGCAACCAAACACGAATTGGTGATGATGGAAAAAGCCGTTAACGAGCTGGACGATAAGATTAAAGAAATTGTTGAGATCTCGACCGGGAGATAACAGATAATCTTATAACCATTTCTTTACAGAACATTTTTTAGGGTTTCTTAATTGTTAAAGTATTACTACTTTTAGCAAAACCTTTACTTATGAGAAGAAATCAATTTGTAAAGTTAGGCGCCCTCCTGACTTTATTTTTAATGGCGAAGCCCTGCGCTTCAGTAGCCCAAACAACCAATAACTGGCATAATTTATTTGATGGTAAAACCCTGAAGGGTTGGAAACGCGTGGCCGGAACTGCAACTTATAAAGTTACCAATGGCGCTATTGTGGGTACAACAGTAGCAAACTCTGGCAATACATTTTTGGTAACAGAGAAGGAGTATGGCGACTTTATTTTAGAACTGGATGTGAAGGTAGATAACGCCACCAGCAATTCGGGAATCCAAACGCGCAGCCATTTTAACACGCCGGGTCATGCCAACCGGGTATATGGTCGTCAGGTAGAGATTGATCCATCTGACCGCGCATGGTCTGGTGGTATTTATGATGAAGCGCGGCGCGAATGGCTTTACCCGCTCGATCTGCATCCCGAAGCCAAAACTGCCTTTAAGCTTGGCGAGTATAATCACATCAAAGTAGAATGTATCGGCAACGAAACCAAAACCTGGGTTAATAATATCCCCGTGGCTTATGTGGTTGATACGGTAGATTATAAAGGCTTTATCGGCCTACAGGTACATGCCGTGAGCAAACCCGAGGAAGCGGGTAAAAATGTTTACTTCAAAAACATCAAAATCCAGACCACCAATCTTAAACCTTCGGCGTTCCCGGCAGGTATTTATGTGGTTAACTATGTGCCCAATCATTTAAATAGTTATGAAGAAAAGAATGGCTGGAACCTGCTTTTTGATGGTAAAACATCACAAGGCTGGATAAGCGGCAAGGGAGATGCATTCCCAGCCAAGGGCTGGACGGTTAACGATGGCACCATGACTGTGCTCTCGTCAGAAGGCAAAGAATCACAAAATGGCGGCGATATTGTAACCCCGAAAGAATATGGCGCTTTTGATCTTTCGTTCGAATTTAAACTCACGCCCGGTGCTAACAGCGGTGTGAAATACTTTGTAACCCTGGCCGAGAAAACTGATGGCTCAAACATCGGCCTCGAGTACCAGGTATTGGATGATGAACTACACCCCGATGCTAAACTCGGCCGCAATGGTGATCGTAAGCTGGCTTCATTGTATGATCTTTTCCCGGCAAATAAACAAAAACGCTTTATCCGCCCCATAGGTGCCTGGAACAATGGCCGCATTGTAGTTTATCCCGATAACCATGTTGTACACTATTTAAACGGTGTTAAAGTGCTGGAGTATGTACGCGGATCGCAGGAGTTTCTGGATGCCGTGAAGATTAGTAAGTATGTAGTATGGCCAAACTTCGGTATGGCGCCTAAAGGCCATTTGTTGTTGCAGGATCATGGCAACCAGGTATCATTTCGCAGTATAAAAATTAAAGAACTGTAAACCCGTAAATATTATGGAAAACTCACGTCGTCAATTTATAAAACAAGGCGCTTTACTTGGCGCAGGCGTTATGGCTTCAAAAGTATCGTGGTCGGCTCAAAGTTATAAGCGTATCATAGGCGCTAATGATAGGGTCAGAATCGGGGTGGTCGGCTTTTCAGATCGACACAGAAACTCTCACCTGCCCAGCTTTATGAACTGTTATAAAGAACTTAATTTTGATGTGGTAGCCGTATCAGATCTCTGGAACCGCCGCCGTGATGAAGGTGTTGCCATCTGGAAAGATAAAATGGGGCATGATATTGTTGGCTGCCGGAATAACGACGAGCTCTACAGCAAGAAACTTGTTGATGCCGTATTTATCAGCACGGCCGATTTTCAGCACGCCCAACATACCATCGAGGCTGTTAAAGCGGGTTGCGATGCTTACGTAGAAAAACCCTTTGCCGAAAGCATGGAGGATAACCGCGCGGCGCTAAAAGCGGTTAAAGAAAGCAGCCGCATAGTGCAAATAGGTTCGCAGCGCAGGAGCGGGGCTAACTATATGGCAGCCGATGAGTTTATCAAGTCGGGAAAGTTTGGGCCGATAACCATGGTTGAATTAACCTGGAATGTAAACCAGCCCGGCCGCTGGCGCAGGCCAGAGTTGGTAGCTTTATTAAAAGAACAGGACACCGATTGGAAACGCTTTCTGATCAATCGCCCTTACGAAGCTTTCGATCCGAGAAAGTATTTAGAATATCGTTTATTCTGGCCGTATTCATCCGGTTTGCCCGGGCAATGGATGAGCCATCAGATTGATACCGTGCACTGGTTTAGTGGCTTAAAACATCCGCGCAGCGTAGTTGCTAACGGTGGTATTTATACCTGGAAGGATGGGCGGAAGAATTGGGATACCATAACGGCTGTGTTTGATTACGGTCCGCAGGATGACCCGGCTAACGGTTTCCAGGTTACGTTTGCTTCGCGAATGGGTAATGGCGACGAAAACCCTGCCGAGATCTACTATAGTAATGGTGGCGAACTAAATCTGAATACCAACAAGGTTTCGCCAAGGGGAGGGCTAACTGAGAAAATGGCTTCGGCAATGAACATGAAACCAAACCTGCTGCCCCAGCTTGATTTGGCCAACACTGGAAAAGTAGAGGTGGCCGCTAATACAGGTGGTGATGTTTTAACATCGAACCACGTACGCAATTGGATGGAATGCGTGCGCAGCCGTAAACAGCCACATGCGCCTGTTGAGGTTGGCTATGCGCATTCAGTCGCCAATATAATGACCACTGCCGCATCACATACCGGAAGCCGTGCAACTTTTGACGAGCGCACGCAGGAAGTGATGGCGAATGGGAAAATATTTAAGGCCTAGATGTGAGATATTAGATTTGAGATATGAGAAAAGATTATCGAATTAAGTTTGGATTGTTTACAGGGCTGGTAATGCTGCCCGTGAGTCTTTTCGCGCAGCAAAAAGAACGAGTGAGCGTTTTAAGGCCGGTTGGCAAAAACGAGGTTAACATTTCTATCGGCGGTAAAGCGTTTACCAGTTTTCTATATCCTGATACTTTAGAGAAACCGGTTTTATATCCCGTACGCGATGCCAATGGCACCATAGTTACCCGTGGTTTTCCGCTCGATCCTAAACCCGGCGAACCGACGGACCATCCGCATCATATCGGTATCTGGTTTAATTATGAGAACTTGAACGGGCTGGATTTCTGGAATAACTCGTACGCTATTCCGGCAGATAAAAAACATTTATATGGCTGGATTAAAACAGAAAAGATCCTTGAAGCGGTTAGTGGAACCGTAGGCAAGCTGGGTTACCATGCCAAATGGGTGAATCAACAAAACGAGGTTCAGCTAGAAGAGACCACCCACTTTGAATTTAGCGGTACAACGCATCAACGAATTATCGACAGGGTAACCACATTAAAAGCGGTTAACGAGTGTTTGTTTACCGATGCTAAAGACGGCATGCTTGGCCTGCGCCTGGCTCATGAGCTACAGATCCCAGCTACGGAAGACCAGAAGTTTACCGACAACAAAGGCAATGTAACGGTAGTAAAGGCCGGCGACGACCATATTGCTAACGGCAACTACCTCACCAGCGAAGGCAAACAAGGTAACGATGCCTGGAGCACACGCGGCGTTTGGTGCAAGGTATACGGCAAAATGGGAGCCGACTCGGTGAGCATTGCGATCATTGATCATCCGAAGAATCCTAACTACCCAACCTTTTGGCATGCACGTGGTTATGGTTTGTTTGCAGCTAATCCGCTGGGTGAGAAGGTTTTTACCAATGGCAAATCGGCAAAGAACCTGCATTTGGATAAAGGGGAGTCGGTTACGTTTCGGTATCGGGTTGTAATTGAGGATGGCGCAACTACAACTTCAGTGACTCAGTTGAATGCGCTGGCCCAGGATTTTGCAAAATGAATGTCAGATAAAATAATAAGTGTTGATGAATAAATACCATTTGGTATATTTGTAAAATGAATAACCAATTGTCAAAGGCAGAGCGCACCCGCCAGTTTATTATTGAAACTACCTCGGGTATTTTCAATATGAAGGGATATGCAGGTACGTCGATGTCAGACATCACAGAAGCTACCGGCTTAACCAAGGGTAGTATCTATGGAAATTTCGAGAATAAGGAGGAAGTTGCCCTGGCAGTTTTTGATTATAACCACGGCAAAGTGAAAGATACCATTAAACAACGCATGGATAAGGCTACTACCTACTATGATAAGTTAATGGTTTATGCCCAGGTTTATGATCAGTTTACCCGCAGTGCCGCTTTCTCAAAAGGCGGCTGCCCGATATTGAATACCGCAATTGAAGCCGATGACACCAACAATTTACTGAAGGACCGAGCTGCTAAAGCTATTATAAACTGGAAAAATAAGATAGAAGAACTGCTGGAAAGCGGTATTAATGCCGGTGAATTTAAAACCGATATAAAACGAACGCAGGTAGCACTATCGCTTGTTGCACTAATTGAGGGCGGTATTATGATAGCCAAAGTAACCAATAGCCAAAGCAATTTGGATAAAGTGATGAAGACGGTAGAAATGCTGATTAATCAATTAAAAGCTTAGGCTTTTTTTTGACATAAAAAATACCATTCGGTATATTTTATGTTTTAATATTGCATCATCAAATACAGGTAAAAATAATATCACTGCAAACTAAAATATACCAATTGGTATAAATATATGAGCCCGCTAAAACGTCAACTACTTATTCTCACCGTTATCCTCGCTGCCATTATGGAGCTGATAGATACCTCCATTGTAAACGTAGCGCTTAACTATATGAGCGGTAATTTGGGTTCTACTTTGGAGGATACTTCCTGGGTAATTACCTCGTATGCCATTGCCAACGTGATCATCATCCCCATGACCAGCTTCCTGAGCAACCGCTTAGGCCGTCGTAACTATTATATAGGTTCAATCATTGTATTTGTGCTCTGTTCGCTCATGTGCGGTCAGGCTACCAGTATCTGGATGCTGGTGTTCTTCAGGTTCTGGCAGGGGATGGGCGGTGGTGCACTTTTATCCGTTTCGGCATCAGTTGTTTACGAAATGTTCCCGAAAGAAAAACTGGGTACAGCCAGCGCCCTATTTGGTATCGGTGTGTTCATCGGCCCAACCATCGGCCCAACTCTTGGCGGTTACATTACCGAAAATTACTCATGGCCCTGGATCTTCTATATCAACGTTCCTATAGGCATCGCGGCAGCTATTTCATGTTACTTTTTACTGCCTGAACTGGCTGTCAGAAACAAAACCAGCAAAATAGACTGGTGGGGCATTGTTTTCCTCATCGTCGGCATCGGTTCCTTACAGACCGTATTAGAACGCGGCCAGACCGACGATTGGTTTGCCGCAACTTATATCCTTGTGCTTACCATAGCAGCAGTAATTAGTTTAACAGCTTTTATTCTCAGAGAACTTAGTATTGATTACCCTGTAGTGGATTTGAAAGTGCTGAAAAGTAAATCGCTAAGTATCGCTGCCATACTCACCTTTATTACCGGTATTGGGATGTTCACTTCCATATTTTTAACACCGGTTATTGCGCAACGATTGCTGGGATTTAGCCCGTCAGAAACTGGTGTATTGCTATTGCCTGGTGCCATACTGGCCGTTTTTGCGCTCATTATATCAGGCAAGTTATTACAGGGCGGCGTATCGCCGGTGTTGATCATCTTTATCGGCTTCCTGTGTTTCATCTACTTTAACTGGTCTATGTCGCAGATTAGTCTGGATACCTCAGCACGATATATTACACTTAAACTGATATTCCGCGCTTTGGGGATGGCCTTGTTAACCGTGCCACTGAGTACGCTGGCGGTATCGTCACTAAAACCGCAGGAAATGCCG
>CAHJXH010000203.1 GCA_903644075.1 Sphingobacteriaceae bacterium
CGACGAGCGCGTACTGCACGCCATTGGCAAAGTACCCCGCCACTACTTTTTCGACGAAACTTTCTGGAACCAGGCTTACAAAGATATTGCCTTCCCGATAGGTGAAGGCCAAACTATTTCGCAGCCCTATACCGTAGCCTACCAAACTCAATTATTGCACGTTAATAAAAACGATAAGGTGTTGGAGATCGGCACCGGCTCGGGCTATCAAACCTGTATCCTGCTTGAACTCGGCGCTAAAGTTTATACGATAGAACGCCAGGAGAAGCTCTACGAGCGCACCAAACAGGTATTGCCTTATATGGGCTATAAACCGCATTTTTTTCTGGGAGACGGCTCGAGAGGTATTGAGGCACACGCGCCTTATGATAAGATCATTGTTACCGCAGGTGCCCCAACCGTACCCGAAATATTACTGAAGCAATTGAAAGTTGGCGGTTTGCTGATAATCCCCGTTGGTAGCGAATCTGAGCAGAAAATGGTAACCATTCTTAAAGTTGCTGAGAATGATTATGAGAAAGTAGTTTTGGATACTTTTAGGTTTGTGCCTTTAGTAGGGGATAAGGCCTGGTGAATTTATAGGTGCAAGGTACAAGAGTCAAACCAGCTCGTCATTGCGATACGAAGCAATCCCAGACCCACATAGTGCTGACTTTAATAATGCAGAATCCGTTTTTCATTAGGAATGGCAATGAATTTTATGAATCGTCAGTGGATGTACTTCTTTCTTTCCGCAAGAAAGAGGTACCAAGAAAGAACTCGTGGCTGCTCAATTTTCTATTGAAGGTGTGCCGTGGCCAGTGTTGTGCTATCCGAAAATTAAGATGCCACAATTGGTAGGGTATTAACAGACAGTTGTAGCTGCTTACTTATACCTATTTCGAAATGATTTGCGCGAAACAAAAGAGACACAAAATATTGTGTCTCTACGGATTATTTTTCTTGATTCTTGACTCTCGATTGCTGATTCTCTTTTCTCCCCCTTTAGGGGGCGGGGGGCTTTACCTTTTCATCGCTCTATCCATCTCCACCTTAGTATCGCGCTCTTTCATGGTTTCGCGTTTGTCGAAGGTTTTTTTACCCTGGGCGAGGGCGATTTTTAGTTTGGCAAAACCGCGTTCGCTGATAAAGATGGCCAGTGGGATTATCGTGAAGCCTTTTTCTTCGGTGCGGGTTTTGAGTTTCTTGAGTTCTTTTTTATTGAGTAACAATACACGGTCGCGCTTGGCTTCGTGGTTGTAGAACGAGCCGTGCGAGTACTCTGCAATGTGCAAGTTGCGGATGTATAACTGGTTACCGATGAACGTACAGAAAGCATCGTTCAAATTGGCCTTACCGTCACGGATCGATTTAATTTCGGTGCCCAACAATTTTAGTCCGGCCACGTACTCGTCAAGCACATGGTATTCAAAGTATGCCTTTTTATTCTTTATATATAAGTCTTCTGCCATTAGCTTGCAAATATGCGAATTATTTAGGTAGAGGTTTAATAATTAACACCGGTACCTTTACCTTATGCCTAACCTCATTAACGGTTGTGCCGAAAATAAGATCTTTTAAAAATTTATGTCCGTGCGATCCCATCACCAGGAAATCTACGTTTTCTTCTTTCACTACATCGGCAATGCCCGTAGCCGTAGATCCATAGCCAATGCGTGCATGGGCATCATAACCCAGTTTACTCAGTTCATCGGCATATAACTGCAGATTGTTGGCATCGCTCTGGGTTTCCATATCCATTACATTAGTACCGTGATACTTGGCGCCAGCGGTTTCAACCACGTGGATTAACGTGTACCGGGCTTCTTTACCACCCTGCATTACACCGTGGCGGATAGATTCCCAATCGTTACGCGAAAAATCCAACGATACACCAATATGGCCATAGTTAATTCTGCCTATTTCATGTATAGCGCTGGCAATGCCATGCGGAACATTATTAGGTTTATCGGGGGTTTTAAAGAAAAAGGGGCGTAGCGTTACATAAATTAACAATATGGCTATGGCAATAATTACCGGCACAATTAGAGCATACAAAACAAGAGGAGATACCGCGCCCGATTTACTCCATTCGCCAATTTGTTGTATCACCAATTGCACGTTTAATACCACAATCATTACGGCAAATACCCAGGCAGTGGCTCTTACCCATTTATTAATCACGAATTTACCCATCCGCACTTTATCAGAAGTAAAGTGAATCAAAGGGATTACCGCAAAGCCTAACTGCAAACTCAGTACCACCTGGCTTAATACCAACAAGTGCCCTAATGCATCTGTACCTGCATACAACAAAGTAAAATACGCAGGGATAATAGCCAGTAAGCGTGTTAGTAACCGGCGAAGCCAGGGGGCAATACGCAGGTTAATATGGCCTTCCATTACAATCTGGCCAGCAAGTGTACCTGTGATGGTAGAACTTTGCCCAGAGGCAATCAGCGCAATGGCAAATAGTGTAGGGGCCATGCTGCCGAAGATCTTCTCCAGTAACTTATAAGCATCCTGGATCTCGGCAACCTGGTGAAAGCCTTTGGTAAAGAAAGCACTGGCCGCAAGGATCAATATTGCTGCGTTGACAAAAAAAGCCAGATTAAGCGCAATGGTGGTATCCCAGATGTTAAATTTTATAGCGGTTCTGATACCTTCATCCGTTCGCTCAATTTTGCGGGTTTGCACCAGCGAGGAGTGCAGGTAAAGGTTATGCGGCATTACCGTGGCACCAATAATACCAATGGCAATATATAAGGCACTGCCCGATAAAGCATGAGGGATAAAGCCTTTCGCTATCTCATGCACATCGGGTTTGGCGATAAACATTTCGGTAAGGAAGGATAATCCAACGATAAAAATCAGCGATACAATAAACCCTTCAAGCTTGCGCATGCCTTTATTCATCAGGAAAAGCAAAAGCAGGGTGTCCAGTAATGTTAATGATACGCCCCAGATCATCGGCAAGCCAAATAATAAGTTTAGACCGATGGCCATACCGATAATCTCGGCCAGATCGCAGGCTACAATGGCAATCTGCGCCAGTATGAATAAACAAAAATTAATGAATCGGTTGTAAGCATGTTTGGATGCCTGTGCCAAATCCAGCCCACGCACAATACCTAAACGGGCACTTAATGATTGTAGTAAGAGGGCTACCAAATTGGATAATAGCAGCACCCATATTAACCGATAACCAAACTGACTACCCGCTGCCAGATCTGTAGCCCAGTTGCCCGGGTCCATATAGCCAACACAGATTAAATAGGCGGGGCCCAAGAAGGATAGAAACTTACGCCAGCCAACTTTATCAGTGGCTACCGAACTGTGTACGTTACTTAAAGATTCGCTCATGCGCTTACTAAAATATTTTTGGCAGCCTCTTTACTGATGCTGATCCTGTTTTCTGATTGATTAACTGTTAAGACCACCGACTGATCGTAAGCCAAAATTTCGATCACCTTAACCTGGTTGCCCAACATCAGGTTTAATTTTTCGAGATATTGCAAAAAGGCAGGTGAGTGCTCGCGTACGCCGGAAATCACTCCGCCTTCAGCAACATTTAATTGACTGATAGGTTTGAACTCCTGTTGTTTTATTCGCCCATGTTTATCTGGTATCGGATCGCCATGTGGGTCGTATGCGGGATAGCCCATAAACTGATCAAGGCGGTCAACCAGTACAACCGACGAAATATGTTCCAGTTCTTCGGCCATTTCGTGCACCTCGTCCCACTTAAACTTGAGTTTTTCTACCAAAAAATACTCCCATAAACGATGTTTGCGTACCACATCGACGGCAATCTTTTTGCCTATCTCGGTAAGGGTAACACCATAATAAGGTACGTAGTCAATCAGCTTTTTCTCGGCCAGTTTTTTCAGCATATCGGTAACCGATGCTGCCTTAGTTTGCAGAGTAGCAGCCAGTTGATTGGTAGTAACCGAGGCATCTTCGGCAGATAGCTTGTAAATGGTTTTAAGATAATTCTCTTCTGTAAAAGTTTGCATTTACACAAATCTAAACAATTATTTAGACTAATCTAAATTTTTATTAATTAGAATTATTATTTGTTTAACCCCGTTTTAAAAAAATTATATTTTGTTGAAGCAGCATTCTATATTTGCATCATGGCAGCAGAATTAGATAAAATAGATTTACAGATATTAAAGATATTACAGGAAAACGGCAGAATCACTAACCTGCAGCTATCGAACGAGATTGGTTTATCACCGGCACCAACCTTGGAGCGTGTGCGTAAACTGGAGAACGCAGAGTACATTAAAAGTTACCATGCCCTGGTAGATGAAGAGAAGTTGGGCCTGGGGATCAAGACCTTTATCCAGATCTCATTGGATTTCCATAAGAACAATACCATCCAGATTTTTTTGGACGAGATCCAGAAAATTAAGGAAGTAACGGAGTGTCACCACGTAACCGGTCAGTGCGATTTTCTGTTGAAATGCTACGTGCGCGATATTAAATCGTACGAACAGCTGATCATGGAAAAAATCAGCCGTATCAGTGTGGTTAAAACTTTCCAAACGATGATGATCATGTCCACCAGTAAGAAGGAACCGATAGTACCGTTGGAGTACTAAAGGTTAGAAGCAAGAAACAAGAGCCAAGAAACAAGACAAGAGTTTTTTTACACGTCATTGAGTACCTCAATGACGTGTTTGGTTTTATCTTGGTTCTTGGCTCTTGTTTCTTGCTTCTCTTCTAATGTATTTGCCAGTCAATCGGTTTCTCGCCCTCTTTTACCAAATACTCATTGGCTTTCGAGAATGGTTTAGAACCATAAAAACCCCGTGCTACCGATAGTGGCGATGGGTGGACAGATTTGATGATGTGGTGTTTGGATTCATCAATCAAAGCAATCTTTGATTGGGCGTAGTTTCCCCATAAAATAAATACGATACCTTTTCGCTTTTCTGAGAGTGTGCGGATCACTTCATCTGTAAATACTTCCCAACCCATTTTTTGGTGCGATGCCGACTCGCCGGCGCGTACGGTCAGCGTGGCATTGAGTAGCAGCACCCCCTGTTTTGCCCACTCCTCGAGATTGCCGTGTGCTGGGTAGATGAAGCCCGGTATGTCTGTTGTTAGCTCTTTATAAATGTTTTGGAGCGATTTGGGGATGGCAATGCCTTTCTGTACAGAAAAAGATAAGCCATGCGCCTGGTGATCGCCGGGGTAGGGATCCTGGCCGAGGATTACTACCTTCACCTTATCGAATGGCGTTTTGTTGAACGCATTAAAAATATCAGCGTTTTTGGGGTATATGCGGGCTCCGCGTTCTTTCTCCTGTTTAAGAAATTCGCGCAGTTTTTGCATGTATGGTTTTTCAAATTCATCGTGCAAAACTTCGAGCCATGAGGGTTCCAGATCTATCGCCATAAATATTTAGTAATTGTTGATTAAACGTACAAATAAACGGATATTTGCGCTTTAATATATTCATAAACAATTATGTCAAATATTGTTAGGCTTGTTATAGCCTGTGTTGTGCTTGGGGCTGCTATTGCCATGAGCGCATTCGGCCTCTGGGGATGGGGAATCTTAGTGCTTTTAATTGGTGGTATCATTTTGTTAAGTTTCTTTTTTAACGAAAACATGATTATCGCGCAGTTTTACCTGCGCAAAGAAAACAACGAAGAATCTGAAAAATGGTTGTTGAAGATTAAAGATTACGAGAAAGAATTATGGAAAAACCAGTGGGGGTACTACAACCTGCTGATTGGTTTAATCGAGTCGCGCAAAGCACCGATGAAATCTGAGAAATACTTTAAGAAAGCTTTATCACTAGGCATGAAAATGTCGCACAATACAGCCTTGGCTAAATTAAGCCTGGCAGGTATTTCGATGGCTAAACGCAACAAGCGTGAGGCGCAGCAATACTTATCAGAAGCAACCAAAGAGGATAAAAATAAGCTGTTGGCAGAGCAGATAAAAATGATGAAAGGCCAGCTTGCTCAAATGGACAAACAGGTACAACGCGGATACCGCAATTACTAATACTAATTAGCAGGCGCTAATTAGTGCAAAATATAAACGGAACGGATTATTTTTCTTCGATAGAACCAAAATAATCCGGCTCTGATGAATGGTTCTGATTAGGTTGTATATGCCTGTCAGGAGAGAAAAATTCTTCCTCAGATGGGTGTGCAACTTCTACTTGTTTAAGCAAGCTGCGTATAAATGACAGGCCGAATTTCTTGCGGTCGAGTTTGATCAGGTATTCCTGTTCAGTTATTTCTAGAGTCATGTGCTTATATTTATGTTCTTCTTCCATAAAGTTAGAACAGGAAAATAAACAAAAAGTTATGTGACCTTTAAATTTCGGTTAATATTTGACTATTAAAATACAAAAAGGGAGCGATTTGCTACTAAATCGCTCCCTTTTGTGTTATATTATGTACTAAACTTAGTTTTAGTTAAACCAAGTCATTACATCTTCTTTGCTTGGTATTGCAATTTCCAGTTTCAGTTTTTTACGCATGCCGCCCAAGTCATTAAACACTTTGTTGGGGTTGGCGGCCTTTAATTCTTCAACGGTATTGAAGCCCATCTTATTTACCACAGGCACCCACTCAGCAGGTACGCCAATTTCAACAAAATCATCAATTGTAACTACTTTGGCCTTTTTCTCAGGGCGCATCTGTGGGAAGAATAATACCTCCTGGATGGTGCTCTGATTAGTCAGCATCATTACCAAACGATCGATCCCGATACCAAGACCTGATGTTGGCGGCATACCGTATTCCAATGCACGAAGGAAGTCTTCGTCCATCGCCATAGCCTCGTCATCACCACGGCCGGCTAAAATCAGCTGATCTTCCAAACGTTGGCGCTGATCAATCGGATCATTCAATTCAGAGTAGGCATTCGCAATTTCTTTGCCGTTTACAAACAACTCGAAACGCTCAACCAAGCCTTCTTTGGTACGGTGCTTTTTAGCAAGCGGGGTCATCTCTACCGGGTAGTCGGTAATATAAGTCGGCTGGATTAAGTTAGCCTCAACCTTGGCACCAAAGATCTCGTCAATCAGTTTACCTTTACCCATAGTGGTATCAACTTCAATAGCCAGATCACGACAAGTTTGGCGTAGCGCAGCTTCGTCCATCAGTGATACATCGATACCTGTATATTTCAGGATCGAATCATACATCGACAGCCTTTCGTATGGGCCTGTAAAATTGATCTGTTTATCGCCAACCTGCGCAATTGCAGTACCGTTAACGGCAATGGCTATTTTCTCCAGGCAGGTTTCCACCATTTCCATCATCCAGATATAGTCTTTGTAGGCTACGTAAATCTCCATCGATGTAAACTCCGGGTTGTGGGTGCGGTCCATACCCTCGTTACGGAACATTTTGCCGAACTCATACACACCATCAAAACCGGCAACGATCAATCGTTTCAGGTAAAGCTCATTGGCTATGCGCAAAAATAATGGCATATCCAATGTGTTATGATGTGTAGCGAAAGGCCTTGCAGCAGCGCCGCCATGTACAGGTTGCAGGATAGGGGTTTCAACCTCAATCCATCCCTGCGCATCAAAATAATTGCGCATGGTGCTGATCACCTTGGTGCGTTTTAAAAATATCTGTTTAAAATCGGGGTTAACCGTCAAATCTACATAACGCTGGCGGTAACGTAATTCAGGGTCGGTAAAACCATCGAAGGTGTTACCATCTTCATCGCGTTTTACGATAGGTAGGGGTTTTAGTGATTTAGCCAGAACGGTCATTTCCTGTGTGTGCACAGAAATTTCGCCGGTTTGGGTTAAAAACACATAACCTTTAATGCCGATGTAATCGCCTAAATCTAATAGCTTTTTAAATACGGTATTGTAAAGCGTTTTATCTTCTCCGGGGCAAATATCATCACGCTTCAGGTAAACCTGTACGCGGCCGGTCGAGTCCTGCAACTCTAAGAAAGAGGCATTACCCATAATACGGCGGGTCATGATACGGCCGGCAAGCTGTACCTGCTGGTAAGCATCTGGGTTGGCGTTAAAATTGTCTTTAATATCCTGAGCCCAGGCATTTACGGCATAAGCTTCGGCCGGGTAGGGCTCAATGCCCAGGGCGCGTAGCTGCTGTAACGATTCGCGGCGTAAAATTTCCTGCTCAGATAAGGCTGCAATACTCATAGTAAAACACTAAAAATTATAAGGTTGCAAAAATACAATTTTGGTTTGAGATGTGAGATATGAGATGTGAGATATGAGAGCAGAATGTTCATTAGTTCATCGGTTAGTTAGTTGATTGGTGGAGTACTAGCAAAACAGTGCCAGCAAAGTTAAATATATAGGTGTTTAATTTGTAGTGGATACCGCGAAACTATTTATGCTTGTGACACAGTTGCGCCACGAAAACTTAAATAGTTAGTTATTTACTTTGTAATGCCCGGTAAATCACCGGCTTTAATTCACAGAATAATTTATGATGAAACGAATGAGATCGCCGCCGTAGAGGTATAGGGAGACACAAAATATTGTGTCTCTACGCTGCATTATGCAGCTGCTCGAACTGGGTTCGGGCTGGTGTTAATGGTTTATTTATTTACTTGAAGTTTATACACTCCTTGTCATTCAGAACGCAGTGAAGAATCTTCTTCGATAAGCATAGCCGGATTACAGATCGAAGAAGATCCTTGCTACCGCTTCTGGATGACAAACGCACACTCCACACTTGTCATTCTGAACGCATGTGAAGAATCTTCTGCTTCCTGCTTGTATTCGCGCAGAAGATATTTCGCTATCGCTACCCATGACATGTTTATTAAGTGGCTGATTTTCAAACATGTCATTGAACCCTTAG
>CAHJXH010000204.1 GCA_903644075.1 Sphingobacteriaceae bacterium
CCCCCGTTATTCTGCGGAGGACGTTGCCCGCCATTACTCTGTGAGGGTTGGCCTCCATTGCCAGTTGCAGGCTGGCCTCCGCTACCTTGCGTAGGACGTTGCCAACCATTACCCTGCTGAGGCTGACCATTATTGCCGGGAGCAGTTTGACTACCGTTACTTTGCGGAGGACGTTGACCGCCATTCCCCGGTGTAGGTTGGCCACCGTTATTCTGCGGAGGGCGCTGACCGCCATTGCCGGGTGTTGGTTGGCCACCATTATTCTGTGGTGGACGCTGACCATTATTACCTGGCACTGGTTGACCACCATTATTAGCCGGAGGCCGTTGCCAGCCTCCACCCTGCGGGCGCTGACCACCATTGCCTTGCTGAGGCTGACCACCACTATTTGGTGGGTGCTGACCGCCATTGTTACCCGGCGGGCGTTGCTGCGGGTTATTATTTGCCGGGCGTTGTTGAGGGGCACTGTTAGCCGGGCGAACGGGCCGCTGGTTAGCCGGTTTTTGATCCTGATTTTGTTGCGGCATCATGCCTGCAAAAACAGGATCGAATATCATTGCGAATGTTGCAGATAGCAATATTGTGGCAATTCCTTTTTTAGGAATTCTGTTCATAGTTTTTGGGGCTTAATTTATAGTTCACAGGCTCATACAAAATTACGGTTTCTAACATAACCCTTTTATTTCTTAAAATTGGTATCAGGCTTATTTTAATTACGAAATCCTGAGCTTATAAGTTGCCAGCATTGAGGCTTCCGGATAAATAATAACTCACACATGTTCCATATTTTCTTCACTATCGTTCAGATCACAAAAAAGATGTCTCATTTTCAAAATTTGTTACCTTTAAACATAAATCATTTATGAAAAAATCTATTTACTTGTGTTTAACGGTAGCGTTCCTGAGTGTATGGAATCACTCGGATGCCCAAAAGAAAAGTTTTGTTGATGTGGCGGGGTTAGACCCTTCAATAAAACCCGGTGATAATTTCTTTCGCTATGTTAACGGGCGCTGGTACGATACCGTAAAAATCGCCAATGATCAATCGGGCGTTGGTTCGTACTCGTTTATGAACATACCACAAAAGAAACTGCTTCAAAACATCCTCGATAGTGTTTCGAAAAGTAAGAACACGATGGGGAGCGTTGAGCAAAAGGTGGGCGATTTCTACGCATCGGGCATGGATCTCACAACCATTAACAGCCGCGGATACGAACCCATTAAACCAACACTTGCGCGTATTGATGCTATTAACAGTGTACCGGCGCTGCTCAAATTTGTGGCAGCTGAACAAAGATCGGGCAACAGCTCCATTATTGGTTTCGGCATTTCCCCCGACAATAAAAACAGCAACATAAATATTGCCCATGCTTACCAGGCAGGCATTGGTTTACCAGACCGCGATTATTATTTTAAAACAGATTCGCCGACGCTCCGCATCCAGCAGGCATACAAGAAATATCTTTACACCCTGTTTCAGTTAACCGGTAGTTCGCCTGCTGTTGCTACAAAAGATGCAGATATCGCTTACGCTATTGAAAAGCAACTGGCAACATCGCACAAAACCAATATTGAGTTAAGGGATGTTAACGCAAATTATCATAAAATGGCAATTGCAGCTCTCGGCAAAACACAACCTAATATAGGTTGGGTTACCTTGCTTACCAACTTAGGCGCAGTAACCGACTCTGTTGATATGGCCCAACCCGCTTATTACACTAAATTAAACGAGTTGTTGAAATCTGTTTCTATACAGGACTGGAAAATCTATTTGAAAGCCGGCACGCTTACCAATTACGCCGAAACACTAAGCAAACCTTTTGTTGATGCTTCCTTTCAGTTTAGCAGCGCATTATCCGGCCAAGCCACGCAAAAAACACGCATGCAAATCATGACTGAAAGTGTAGACCGCTATTTAGGCCAGGCTTTGGGGCAATTGTATGTAAAAAGATATTTTAATGAGGATGCCAAAAAACGGGTGCTGGTATTGGTAAACAACCTGCAAAAAGCTTTCGAAAACAGAATTAATCATTTGGACTGGATGAGTGATAGCACCAAGCAAAAAGCCAAGGAAAAACTATATGCCATCACAAAAAAACTCGGCTACCCGGATAAATGGCGCAATTACGACAAGGTACAAATTAACCGGACCAAATACTTTGAAAACGTGCTCTCGCTCAACCAAAACGATTATCAGTATGCCCTGGCAAAACTGAATAAAGCGGTTGACCGGACAGAATGGTATACCACGCCATCTACAGTTACGGCTTATTATAATCCGCCTCAAAATGAGGTTGTTTTCCCTGCAGGTATTTTGCAGTATCCTTATTTTGATTTTTCAGCCGATGATGCTATTAACTATGGCGGTATAGGCATGGTGATTGGCCATGAAATGACCCATGCTTTTGACGACCAGGGTGCACAATATGATAAAGACGGTAACGTAAAAAACTGGTGGACCAAAGAAGATTACGCAAAATTTAAGGTGAAAACTAATCAGCTGGCTGCTTTATACAGTTCATTTACAGTTTTAGATACCGTGCACATTAAAGGGCACCTAACCTTAGGCGAAAACACGGCCGACAACGGCGGCATTGCCATAGCTTACGATGCATTTAAATTGACGGACCAAGGAAAAAGCACTGAAAAAATTGATGGCTTTACACCAGACCAACGCTTCTTTATATCCATCGCTCGAATCTGGAGGGTAAAAACAAGAGATGCTTTTCTGCGCACCTATGTTAACACCAACCCACACTCCCCTGCCATGTGGCGTGTAAACGGCCCATTAATGAACTTTGAACCTTTTTACAAGGCATTTAACGTGCAACCCGGTGATAAAAATTATAAGTCCGAAGATCAAAGGGTGAGGGTTTGGTAGGAAGATAAATTTTACAGTCCGTATTAAGAAAGCCCTTTCAGCATATTGTTGAAAGGGCTTTCTTTTTAGTCCGTGCAGGCTCTCTTGTAAAGGGCCCTATATTGCTTTATCAATCTGCCTTTTGAATCTGGCGCAAGTATGCAGCGCAGACCAGTGCGGTGGAGTACTTGTGCCTTTTAGAACAGGCATAAGTACTCTCGAATCTGTCGTTAGTATTGCAACGAGACATGTGTCATGGGTACTTCTGCTTCAATACTATCCAAGAACTATAAGTGTAGAGGCACAAGTACTCACCCCGCATGCCAACGCTGCATACTTGCGCCAGAATTGATGCTAGCATTAAAACTCTTCAGTATTGTAAGCACTTAAATTGAACTCTATTCCTAAAGATTCATTAATTTTAGGTTGTATAACTTCTCTTAGAAGCTTTAATAGGCTTATAAGTTTAGGATGGTCTTGATATGCCTGACTAACAAATGGATCCGCACCACCCGATGAAATACCGTGCGCACATCTTGTCCTAATTTCTGCAATCGCGTTTCGGAATAACCTTTCAGACACACCAACATCTTTAAATTTATTCTCATATTGATTTAGTAACGCCATTCTTACCATTACATCGGGATATAATATTTCAAGTAATCGGATATGGGTTAATATTTTGTAGTGTACAGGAATCGATGGATTAACCGATTCCGCTAAGAGGGCCAACAATGGGGCTTTTACCTTATTGTAAGTTTGAATAAAAACTTCTTTCATAATTTCTATACCAAATCCATATCCGGGTGAGGCTTTTATTATCGCGCCAATGTTTTCTCTTTCATTATCAGTTTCTTTGGCAAGGTTGATAAACCCGTCTTTATATCGAATAACATCAGTAAAAGGATCAGCCATTTTAAGAACCGCAATCATATGGTTAACTATTTGTTCATTAACTCTCGTTTTCTCTGCAGTCGTTAATTCATTGGGCATACTCACAGAGATGACATAAATTTGATATGGTCGCCCAATTAAACGAAGCAATCCATGGTTATTTTCATTGTCAATAATAAATGGAATTTCCATTAGATCTTCCAATGAGTCCAGTTCATCTTGTGTTTCAATGTTACACAGCGGGACATAATGGTGAAAATATTTGATCATGTACGTTTAAGTAAAATTGAAAGTAATATAGCATAAAAAAGCCCCATATCCTGGCGCAAATATGCAGCGCGAGCCTGTGCAGTAGAGTACTTGTCCTAACCTGGCGCAAGTATGCAGCGCGGGACTGTGAGTGGAGTACTTGTGCCTTGTAATACTACTCAAGAACTTTAAATTGTAGAGGCACAAGTACTCTGCCCTCATCCTAACGCTGCATACTTGCGTCGGAATTGAGGAATACTTATGCCTTCACGCATAGATCCGCCTTATCCTGCTACTATTGGATTAATTTTTATTACTCCCGGCAAGAGTGATGGCAAATCATAATAATCGCGGGCGCTGCTATACAGATAGTGTTCAGGGCTTTCTACAAAACCTGCTTCTACCGGGTTGTTATGAATATAATCTAATTTTTGATGCATCATATTTGCGGTTGTTAATTCGATAGGGTGATTATCCTGCCGCCAAAGTTGGAAATCAATATTGTTACCATTAAGTCTGCCCGCTTGCTGCATTATCTTTAACATCCATTCACATCTGCTTTCTTGCGGATGAGTGCTCATAGCACTTCTTAAAGCGATTGATGTATGTCTTTTCATATCTCTTACAATATTTTGCAGATCATCTTTTTCTGTACCAATAATCATGTGTACATGGCTTGTCATGATAACCCAGCCATAAATTTGTAAACCTTTCTGCTTTTGGCAATATTGCCAGCTATCCAATAGAATTTGCTTATACTCATTTCGTATAAATAAATCAATCCAGCCAACAACAGCAAAACTTATAAAATACAGACCTTCTTGTTTGTGAAATTTGTACTTGGTACTCATGCTTAAATATAAACTTTATAGGCATAAATAGGAATAGGCGCATAGGCACGAGTACTCAACCCACAGGCCATCGCTGCATACTTGCGCCAGAATCAAAAAAGCCCTTCCAACATCTGTTGAAAGGGCTTTCTGTTATTTTCTTAATTCTTACCTATCTCTAAAGTTTCAATACACTTTTTCAGGATACTGGCATACTATAATTTTACAGTAACCGCACTACCGCTATATTTAAACGTTTTATCGAAATGATCGGCAGGCGCAGAATCTGCACCATGAGCGCCGTTCACTACCACCACATTAAATGTGCGTTGTTTCAGCATACCCGGAAAACTGCCTTTAACAGCAGAAACTGTTAACTGATGGCTTTGATCGTTCCATGTAATATTGAAAGTAGCAAACTGGCCTTTCTCATATCCGTAAGTATCGTTAGCATCCTCATAAACCTGAAACTGGCCGTTTGCTCCCGGGTAAACACGTAGCTCAATTACGCTCGATGGTTTCTCGGTAGCGTATTGCACCACCGGGCCCATTGGCACTATCGAACCTGCTTTTACATATAAAGGCATGGTTTCAATCGGTACATCCACATTTAAAGTCTGGCCACCATCGTATTTTTTACCGGTCCAGAAATCGTACCAGGTAGCTGCTTTAGGCAGGTATACTTCGCGGGTATGTTTGCCAGCTGCTACATTAGCGCCGGTATACAATTGCTCGGTAACCGGGTTCACCATAAAGGCCGGTCCAAACATGTATTGATCCGGGATGCCATAAACTTTGCTATCGTTCCTGAAATCGAAAGCCAGTGAACGCATAATGGTATAATTATCCTGTGTTACCTTGCCTGCCAGCGAATAAATGTATGGCAGCAAACGGTATCTCAGTTTATCGTATTTGATCAGGATATCGCGTGTTTTTTCATCCCAGTTATTAGAGAAAATAGCACGCTCGCCTTTACCGTGAATCCGGAAGATTGGCGAAAATGTACCGAACTGGAACCAGCGGGTAAACAACTCATGAAACTCTGGTTTAGACCAGTCAGGCGCGCCCCAGTTCAGGTGGTAACCACCGATGTCAGAAGTCCAGTAAGGAATACCAGATACACAGGCATTGATACCCTGCGGAACCTGCGATTTAAAGGCCGCAAATGTACAGCTGATATCAGACGACCATAAGGTTGCCGCATTACGCTGTTCGCCCGCAAATGATTGGCGGATCAGGAAGAATGCACGTTTGTTAGGAATATCCCTTCTCCAACCCTTGTACAAGCCTTTAGAGTGCTCTAATGAATAGGTGTTGAAATAATCGATGCCTTTACCTACCGAGAAATTGGCTTTACGGCGCTCGTCTAATAAGGTACCATTATCTGGTTCGCACTGGTCAACCCACCAGGCATCCCAACCGTAACGTTTAATCAGGCTGTCGCGGGCCTGGTCCCAATATAATTCACGCGCTTTAGGGTTGTGAGCATCATAATAAGTATCGAAGGTATGGGTAACCACGTTATCCCAGGTAATGCTGGTTAGGCCGCCCATTTTATCCAAAGCATCATAGTTAGGTGTGCCTTTACCAAACACCGGCCAAATAGAAATCATGGCATGGATATTTGCCTGGTGCAATTCATCAACCAAAGCTTTAGGGTTAGGGTAACGCTCTGGCTTCATAATATGCGAACCAATTGGCAATGGGTCCCAATAGTACCAATCCTGCACAATGGCATCAACAGGTATATTTGCGTTGCGATAATTATTCTTAACACCGATAATTTCCTGCTGACTCAAATACCTGTCTTGAGATTGAAACAAACCAAACGACCATTTAGGGAACATCGGCGCTTTACCTGTAGCGGTACGGTACGAGTCGATAATGTGATCGAAAGATGGGCCGTAGAAAAAATAATAATCAACCTGTTTACCACTTTCAGACACATATTTAAATTGGGTATTATCAGCTTCGGCACCAAAGAAATTAGAGGCCGAGTAGTTATCCCACATTAAACCATAACCTTTGGTTGAAAGTAAAACCGGGATAGCGCCAGTCATGTACTTAATAGCCATATCCTGGTTGCGGCCTTTGTAGTTGATAGAAAGCGAATCTGTAGGATGACAGCCCAGACCAAACAAACCTTCATCGGCAGGCGAATTAAAGGAAGTGCTGATGCTATAGGTATCAATGCCTGCAACGGTTTGCGCATGCATTTCTTTATTGTCTTTCTCACTTTCAGCAGTAATTACCTTGCCTGCTGTGGTTAGGTAAGTAATAGCGTTAGATTTACGGTTAACGCTGATCCAAAGCTTTGCCGTTTTAATTACAACACTGCCCTTAGCTTCCGCAACCGTAAAATTCACTTTGCCGCTAAACGGATTATTAACCACCAGCGAGTTAAATGGCGTGAATGAACCGAGTGCGGTATACTTTACCTGCACAATATCACTACTGCAAACCTTAATTTTCAGGAGGCCTTTATCAAGCGTAAAGGTTACACCATCGGCTTGTTGGGTGTATGATTTTACTGCGGCTATGCTATACTGTGTGAGCATGAGCATGGTAATTACCACCATGCACAAGCCTTTAGCATTAATTTTAAAACGGTTAAACATTGGCTTTATCTATTATATTAATTTTTAACTTCTACTACTTTTTTCTCTATTATATCTGCCGATGAACTACCGACCATCAGTTCAACAGGCTCGCTCTCCACCACGAATTTATTTTTGCTTGCGTTCCAATATGCCAGATCTGCCCCGGCTATTTTAAGTTGCACGGTTTTCTTTTCGCCTGCTTTCAGGGTGATCCGTTTGAAAGCTTTTAGTTCTTTGATAGGTCGCTCCACTTTCGATTTCAGATATTTAACATAGAGTTGAACAACCTCGTCACCCTCACGTGGGCCGGTGTTACTTATGTCAATACTCACAGTTAAACTATCCTTTGCATTTAGTTTTGCTGCTGATTGAAGATTGCCATACTTAAATGTGGTATAACTCAATCCATAGCCAAACGGATACAGCGGCGTGCCTTTCGCATACATATAAGTGCGGCCGTGCCTGATGTTATAATCCATCATCGGCGGCAATTGGTCAAGCGATTTCGGCCAGGTTTGCACTAATCTTCCGCCGGGATTTACATCGCCGTAAATTACATCAGCCAAAGCATTACCCAGCTCCTGGCTGCAATGGGTAATGTGTACTATGGCAGGTATATTTTCCTGCTCCCAATTGATGGCATAAGGGAAACTGCTTACCAATACCATTACGATATGCGGATTTACCGCATGTAGTTTTTTAATCAGATCTTCCTGCAATGAATCCAGCGATATGCTTTCTCTGTCAACAGCTTCGCGCCCTTCTGTCGGGCCATCCACTTTTTTCCATCCCAGGTTGCCTGATGGATTGTTACCTACGCATACGATCACCACATCGGCAGATTTGGCCATGCTTACAGCCACCGCATCATTGGTAGTACTGATGACATTAACCTTACCCGATACCTTATTCTTAATCCCTTCCAGCGGGCTCACACTATAAGGCGGCGTACCGCTATACCAATCCTGCAACACTTCTGCAGAGCGTGGGCCAACTATAGCAACCGTGCCTGCTTTATTTTTATCAAGTGGTAAAAAATTATTCTCATTCTTTAAAAGCACAATTGATTTTTGGGTGATCAATCTCACGAAATCCCGGCTTTCACTACTGAGCCATGGCTCGGGGCCATCTTTGATAGCAGCATACGGATTCATTTCCGGTGGATCTAATTGCCCCAGTTTAATCATTACCCTGAATACCCCTCGTAGGTTTTGGTCAATCTCGGCTTCGGTGATCAGCTTTTTATCTAATGCACCTTTTACCCCCGCTTTATAGGTATCTAAAAATTGATTGATGCCAGCTTTGATGCAAGCCGCAGCATTTTCTTCGGGTGTTGGGGCGTAAT
>CAHJXH010000205.1 GCA_903644075.1 Sphingobacteriaceae bacterium
GAAGCCACAGGATATATTAGGTACAAACATACCATCCATAATGTCGACGTGTATCCAGTCGGCATCACTTTGGTTAATCATTTCAATATCGCGTTGCAAATTGGCAAAATCAGCTGCCAGGATAGATGGTGCAATGAAGTGGTTCATGCGTTCAAATATATGTTATTGGTTTATTAGTTCATTGGTTCAGTTGTTCATTGGTATCATTTTTAGATAGAAAAGACAAATGAACTAATGAGCCAGTGAACAAATGAACAATCAATCACAATGCAGCAGCAAATCGTAATATTTATTCATGAGTTCGGTATCATAGTTTACGAGCGAGTTATAGGCCTCTGATACCAGTTCGGTGAGTATAGATGCACCAAGTTGGCCGGCACCATTGGGGATTTCTTCGTAATATTTAATCAGTTCTTTTACCCGCACAATTTCATACAGCAGCGACTGCACAATGTCGGCTTGTTTAGTTTGACTAATTACCGGCTTGTCATTCAAAAAATCTAATGGATCTTGTCCGGTAGCTATCATAGTTTAAAACAAACGGGGTATTTCACAGGATTACGCACAATAATATTTGTTTAAAGTACACAATCAATCAAATTGTTTTAAAATATTGAAAATAATTTAAAACAAAAAAGGCCTTCAATATAGAAGGCCTTTTATTACGTTGATTTATAATGAATTAAGCTTTGGGCTCAGCATTACGTTCTGGTTTTGGTAATAAAACCTTGCGCGATAATTTAAGTTTACCTTGTTTATCTACTTCGATAAGTTTCACTTTAACAATCTCGCCTACTTCAAATATACCATCCATAGTTTCGATACGTTTGTGATCAATTTCTGAAATGTGCAGCAAACCATCTTTACCTGGCATAATTTCAACAAATGCACCGAAAGGCATAATTGATCTTACTTTACCTTCGTAAACTTCGCCAACTTCTGGTTTAGAAGCGATAGCGCGGATACGTGATACTGCTGCATCGATAGACGCTTTGTCGTCTGCAAATATTTGTACGATACCCTGGTTATCTTTCTCTTCGATAGAGATAGTAGCGCCGGTTTCGCGTTGCATTTCCTGGATGATTTTACCACCGGGGCCGATTACTGCACCAATAAATTCTTTATCAATTTTAATGGTAACAATACGCGGAGCAAATTCTTTGTAGTCCTCACGTGGAGCACTTAAAGTCTTAGCCATTTCGCCAAGAATATGTAAACGACCTTCTTTAGCCTGATCTAAAGCATTGGTTAATACTTCGTATGATAAGCCATTGATCTTTAAATCCATTTGGCAAGCAACAATACCGTTTTTAGTACCTGTTACTTTAAAGTCCATATCACCTAAGTGATCTTCATCACCCAAAATGTCAGAAAGGATAGCATATTTAGTACCCATTTCGTTGGTGATTAAGCCCATTGCGATACCAGATACCGGGTTAGTGATTTTAACACCGGCATCCATCAAAGCTAATGTACCTGCACAAACTGTTGCCATTGACGACGAACCGTTTGACTCCAGGATATCAGAAACCACACGGATAGTATATGGATTCTCATCAGCATTAGGCAATACACGTTTTAATGAACGCATAGCCAGGTTACCGTGACCAATTTCGCGACGACCAGCACCACGATTAGGACGAACCTCGCCGGTAGAGAAACCAGGGAAATTGTAGTGTAAAATGAATTTCTGGTAACCGTTGATAAATGCACCATCAATCATTTGCTCATCATCTTTAGCACCTAAAGTAACAGTGGTTAATGCCTGAGTTTCGCCACGTGTAAATACCGCAGAACCGTGAGCAGCAGGTAAGTAACTTACCTCGCTCCAGATTGGGCGGATCTCTGTAGTTTTACGGCCATCTAAACGTTTACCTTCATCTAATACCAGGTTACGGATAGCATCGTACTCTACATCGTGATAATACTTTTTAGCTAAGAATTTGGTAATATCATCAATCTCGCCTAAAGTAGCGATATAAGTATCACGTACTTCTTTAAATTTAGCTGAGCGTTCGTCTTTTGCAGAAGCAGAAGAAGCTATAGCGTAAACCTGATCGTAAGTTGCAGCGTAGATTGCTTTCTTCAAATCCTCATTGTTGTGCTCGTGGCTATAAACGCGTTTAACGATTTTACCAACTTCAACAGTTAATTCTTTTTGAGCTAAACACTGTAATTTAATAGCAGTGTGTGCAAATTTAATAGCTTCAACTAATTCAGCTTCCTGAATTTCTTTTGATTCACCTTCAACCATGTTAATATCATGCTCAGAACCAGCTACGATGAACTCTAAAGTAGCATGCTCTAATTGACTTAAAGTTGGGTTGATTACCAATTGACCATCAATTTTAGCAACACGAACCTCAGAAATTGGTCCGTTAAAAGGGATATCAGAAACAGATAAGGCTGCTGATGCTGCTAAACCAGCAAGGCAATCAGGCATAATATCTTTATCAGCTGAGATTAAAGAAATCATTACCTGGGTATCAGCGTGATAATCTTCCGGGAACATTGGGCGTAATGCACGGTCAACCAAACGAGAGATTAAAACCTCATAGTCTGATAAACGAGCCTCACGGCGTAAAAAACCACCAGGGATACGACCTGTAGCGGCATATTTTTCTTGGTAGTCAACAGAAAGCGGAAGGAAGTCTACACCCTCTTTCGCTTCTTTCGATGATACTACAGTAGCTAATAACATCGTATCACCCATTTTAATTACTACAGAGCCATCTGCTTGTTTGGCCAGTTTACCGGTTTCGATCTCAATGGTGCGGCCGTCACCTAAATCGATGGTTTTTTTAATTACGTTGTAACTCATTTTTGTTGTGTTGTAATACGCTTTTCATCTTGCAGAGCGTATCGTTTTCTATGTTTAAAAATCGTTGTTTTTAATGAAAAAAAGCCATCCGATAAATCGAACGGCTTCTTCTTGAAATTTCTAAGAGTTACTTGATGATATCACGCAGCTCAAGAGCTTTAATGATAGCACGGTACCTTGCAATATCTTTATGATATAAGTAAGCTAACAGCGCGCGGCGTTTACCTACTAATTTTTGCAGTGATAACTGAGTTGAAAAATCTTTTTTGTTTTTTTTCAGGTGACCGGTTAAGTGAGCAATACGGGTTGTAAATAATGCAACCTGGCCTTCTGCCGAACCTGTGTTGGTAGCTTCGCCACCGTGTTTTGCGAAAATCTCTGCTTTCGCTTCTTTACTTAGATACATTACTTGAATGATATTAAAGCGTGGATACTTTTGTTAATTGTGGCACAAAGGTAACTTTTTAAGTTGAAATTAAAAAGGGGTATTTGAAAGATTGTTAAGGGAGAGGAAAGACAACCGTGAAAAGATAAACACCAAGTGATAAGAGCTTTAAGTTGAGATATTTATTTTAGTTCGCCGTTGTTAGTATTGTCACCAACAACAATCAAATTGAATAGCATATTGTTGGTGACAACACCACAATGGCGCAACCGCTAAATTTTACAAGTCTAATTATTAGGGCATTCCCTTCACCCGCTCTTGCCCACGCACGGTCGCGCTTTCCGCTCATACTGCGCAGGTATTATCCGCCGATAGGCGGACGGTATCCGTTATAATCGCTAATGCAGGCTGCTATAATTCAAAATAACTTAAAAATTCGTTCCAATATAAATACCACCGAAACTTCTACGCCGTTATTTGCTTTTAATTATACTTTTGCCGCCGAAACGAAACTTTACAAACTAATACGAATGACAGAAAAAAAGAAATATGCCTATTTTGAAACCGAGCACCGGGTACGGCCTGATGATATTGATATGTTTCAGCATGTGCACAACAGCAAATACTTCGACTATGTAATGGCCGCCCGTTACGAGCAAATGGACGTATTTTACGGCATGTCTATGGAGAAATTTATGGACCGTGGTTATGGCTGGGTGGTACGTACCGCTTTTATAGAATACAAACGTGCTTTAATGTTGGGTGACCGCTTCCTGGTAAAAACAGGCATCGAATCTATTGACGAAAGAGGCTGTCGTGTGCACTTCGTGATCAGCAATAAGGAAACTAAAAAGATTTGCTGTGATGGCTGGATTGATTTTAGCCTGATTGATATTAAAACCAATAAGGCAGCTAAATTACCACAGGATATTATTGACCATTATCAGCATTAAGAGATCTCGGAGTTTCGATTTCGGATTTAAAAAACTCAATATCCGTAGAGACACAATACCTTGTGTCTCTTTTTTTGTGCCTTATTTTTCGCTCTCAGGCAATACAGCAAAAGATTTATAGTAGTTGAAGTAGAATAACACAAACGCTGTAGCAATACACAGCAACGTGGCCAATAGCATGGCCTTAAACATTACAATCCAGAATATCAGCATAAATAAACCTAATACCCATTGCATGTAAATATCCATTGTCAGGCCAATACGGTACAGCAAGCTATGGAACAGCATAATGGCGCTTAAAGCAAACAACGTAAGTTCGGTAGCAAATAGTGGATCGAAACGGGTAAACAGCCAGACGATCTCGGGCAAAAGCATCGCGAAATAAACCATCACAAAGCCACCAAATAAACTACTTCTGCTGTAAGGCAGATTTCTGCCGAAGCGTAGGAAAGTTTCTTCGAACACGCGTTCTTCAAATACAATAGCTACGTGCGCTACCACAATAGCCAACACAGCAATTCCAGCAACACGAGCATCGTGCTTAACATCAGCAAATAAAGCGAACACACCTGTGATTACCACCCATGAAATTACTTTAATAATCACATAAGCAACCTTTTTCTGATTAAAGATATGCCAGATAAACAAGCTGAAATACGGCTTAGGCATCGATTTACCAAAGCGCAGAGATAAGGATAATTGCTTACCCTCGGGCAATGTCTGCGTTAATTTAATGCAGAACAAAGCACTTGCTACACTTAAAAGCAACAGATAAACAATAATACCCACCGAAGCCAGATAACATTGGTGCGTTAACCCTACTCCTATAGTTAAGCCGCCATAAATGATAATGGGCAACAGTATATTGAACTGGATAATTAGCCAGCTTAAAAACTGCGGGCGTTTGCTATAAGCTGAAATACTATAAAATAAAAACTGGTGGTGCGGAGCCGCCAATTGCCCGGCCACATAATGCCAGGCTTTAACCATATATAATAACCATATCCCAAATACCACAGCCAATAACAATGGACTTGTTAAAAAAGCCAGCATTAACGATCTATGATAGCTTATTAGCATATCCCCCGGCACCGCGCCAAATAACACCAGAAATATAAATATGAACATCCCCGCATGGGCTCTGTAAAAGCCATGCACAAACACCTTATTCAGTACATTGGTTAGCGGGGTACCCATTAAGCGATGTGAGTTAAGGTTTGATTCTCGATCAGCAATTCACCCGCACTTGGTAATATATCCCGGTCGAGCGCCTGATGTGATGAGAGGATAAAGCCGGTGCCATCCTGCTCCTGTCTTTCGTTGATCCATTTGTATAATATGAGAAGCGAGGCGGTATCTATGGTAATTAATGGTTCATCTAACAAAATCAACCTTGGCTTACCCAGGAATGCTAATAATAATGATAGCTTCTTATTCATCCCGCTGGAATATGAGCCAATTGGCTTATCCACATAGCTCTGCATTTGCATGCTTTCTATATATTGCTCCTCCTGCCCTGTTGCTGCGCCGCGCGCTTTGGCAAACAGGTTAATCATTTCACGCCCGGTTAAAAACTCCGGGAATAAAGGTTCTGCTTCTGCGAAACTCACTAAACGACGATAATTTATAGCGTCTTTTTTTATGCTGATATTTCCATCCAGCAAAACATCACCATTAAATGAAAGCATTCCGGCAACAGATTTCAACAATGTGCTTTTGCCTGAGCCGTTAACGCCTTTTAACCAATACAAACCTTGCCCAATCTGCAAATCATCCACTTTTAAGGCTGCAAAATTGGCGTAGTTCTTTTGAAAGTTTACAAACTGGAGCATGCGGAAATTTTAAGATATTATTAATAGAGACACAAAATATTGTGTCTCTACGTAAATGTTTTAACTCCCTCCCCTTCGGGGAGGGCTGGGGAGGGGTTATGCACTCGTAGCAGCGCCATTAATAATGTCGCTGTAAAACTGCTTAATATCCATCCCCGCTGCTTTAACTTGCTGTGGTATCAAACTGCTTGCCGATTGGCCAGGTGTGGTATTTACCTCAATAAAGTAAAAATCGTTAGTTTGTTCCTGCAAAATAAAATCTACACGCACCATCCCTTTACAGTTAAAGCGCAGGTAAACCTCGGTTACAATTTCGGCAATCATTTCGTTTTGCTCCGGTGTTAAATCGGCCGGAGTAATTTCTTCAGAAACTCCCGGTGTATATTTAGCTTCATAATCAAAAAACTCTTTCGAGCTAATGATTTCCGTAGCAGGCAACACCGTTAAATGATGATTTAAACGCGCAATACCAATGCTAAATTCACGGCCTTTGATAAACTCTTCAACCAAAACCTGGCTATCTTCTTTAAAAGCTTTCTCTAATGCGTGTGGCAGTTCGGCAGCTTTATTTACCTTGCTCATGCCTACGCTACTGCCGCCATTATTTGGTTTAATAAACAATGGGAATTTCAAAGATGCACTGATAGTACTGATATCATGCAGATCCGCCTTGAACAAACGCATTGATTTTGCGGCATTTAAATTCTTGATGCCATGCACTATGGTTTTAGTGTAAGCCTTATTCATGGTAATAGCTGATGTTGCGGCATCGCAGGTATTATAAGGCAGGCTAAGCATATCGAAGTAGCCTTGCAGTTTACCATCTTCGCCCGGTGTGCCATGTACTGTGATAAACGCAGCGTCGAAAATTATTTTATTACCGTCAACCGTAATGCTGAAATCGTTTTTATCAACGTTAACCTTGCCGCTTGCTGCTTCATGGAACCAGCTGTCGCGGTTAAGCAAAATGGTATAAACGTTAAACTGATCTGCAGGTAAATTAGCTGCTATATTTTTGGCGCTATTGATAGATACCTCATACTCACCGGTATATCCACCGGCTATCAGGGCGATGTTTTTCTTCGACATAATGGTCAAATATAATATATCCAACAATAACCTGTTATTGTATTTATCGCATAACTAACACAACGTGGTTATGCGTTAATTTTGAGATTCTGAATTAGAAAATTATGGTTATGTTTGATCGCTTAATTCAGGACGTAAATTCTGACTAATATTACAAATGAGTAAATTCTGGAATTACTTAAAAACCAAAAGCTTTCGTAATAATTTCCTTGCTGCTATAGGCACTGTTGTGTTTGTATTGTTCGTGGCATATCTTTCATTAGGCTATTATACACGCCATGGCGAAGGTGTGCCTGTACCGCAATTGAAAGGATTAAGTATAGAAAGGGCTACTGCTTTGTTAGATCAGCAAGGTTTCAGATACCAGGTTGATTCTGTTTATGTGCTCGACCATAACCCGGGTACTGTAATTGAACAAGACCCAGATGCCGGCGTAAACGTTAAAGAAAATCGTACCATATATTTAACTGTGGTAACAAGGCTAGCCCCTAATGTTACCTTGCCCGATTTAAGCCAGAGTACGTATCGCGAAGCAGAAGCTACCCTATCAAACTTTGGTTTGAAGATTGGTGATACTACTTATAAGGCAGATATTGCCCGCGACCGTATCCTCGAGGTACATTTTGGCGGCAATGTAATTGCTGCGGGAACTAAACTACCAAAAGGCTCTAAAGTTGATCTGGTATTGGGTAATGGCGGAGGCGCCAGTGAAGTTGATATCCCTGAAGTAATAAATCTGGATCTGGATGCTGCTAAATTTGCAATTAAAGGGGCAGGTTTAGCTGTTGGTACCATTATGTACCAGGGAAATATAACCGATTCGGCAAATGTGATCGTAACGGCGCAGTTCCCGATGAAAACGGATTCATTGAGTAAAACCAGTATAGGCACACATATTAACCTTACTGTTTCACAGGGCAAAAAAACTGATGAGCCACAGCAATGATATTAAAGCAAGTGAAATAAAGGAGCGTTTAAATAATAATGAACCCCTTAATTTGCTTGATGTGCGCGAGCTGATTGAATATTACACCCACAACATTGGGGGGCTTAATATCCCGGTAGGTAAATTAAACGAAAATCTCGGCCAGATACCCTGGCAATATAACGACGAAATAATTGTTATATGCAAAGTGGGTTTGCGTAGCGAAACAGCTAAATCAATTCTCGAACAAAATGGTTATCAAAATGTCAGGAACCTTACAGGCGGTTTACTGGCTATAGAAAAGCTTCAATCTATTTAAAATATTATGTCTGAAAAACCTTCAAACGGCGGAACATTCAAAAAATTCATTATTGCACTGGTCATAATTATTGTAATAGCGCTGGCGGGCACAGGTATTTTTTACTACCTGCGTTATTTTGGGCCTAACGTAAGCGATAAGCAGGAATACCTATACATCCATACCGGCGCAACCTACGAACAGGTATATGATAGCATCCGCACCAAACAAATAGTTAACGATACTACAAGTTTCGATTGGGCTGCTCATAACATGAACTACACTACCCGCGTTAAACCGGGCCGTTACCGTTTACATTCGGGTATGAGTAACCGTAAGTTCATCAATATGCTGGCCTCGGGGAATCAGGAGCCAGTAACTGTTGCATTTCACA
>CAHJXH010000206.1 GCA_903644075.1 Sphingobacteriaceae bacterium
TCGGGATGGCAGGATTCGAACCTGCGGCCTCCACATCCCAAATGTGGCGCGATACCGGGCTACGCTACATCCCGAAATGGAATGCAAAGGTAAGTTTATAAATTACTTATGCAAAGTATTTTTGAAAAAATATAAAAAAGTAATTTATGATGTTTTTTACTCGAAAAACCGACATGGTTTTTATGTTGGGGATAAATTATTGGGGCGGTTTCTGACGTGATTGGGGAAATAATTGAGTGGGATTATAATTAATAGTAAAGATTTTCTTGATCCCCAAAAAATATATTCTGATAATTTGGTGTATATAGATTATTAAAGATGTATTTTGGAGGTAAGCCCAATGATAAGGTAGGGTTAAAACACCCTTTTTTTATAGGTGTTTTAACATTGATGATAAAGTTTGATTGTAATTATTTTCAACTATTATTGAGAACCTTATTATAATTAGGGGCTATTTTTGCTAATAAATAAAAATTGAATGTTAAATTTAATAAACAATTATCAAAATTTAACATTTAGTATATATCGTATTCCTTTGTTAGGAACTGCGATTGTTTACAACAACTATCAAAAAACTCTGGTTAATTAAAAAGAATTTTTACTTCACTGTATCAGCAGGTTAAAAGCTTACGTAATTAGATAAAGGAAATGTTGAGTTATCTTATCCTGTTAAAACCGTTGATAAGGTGTATAAAAGGCGGGATTTCTAATATTTTTAGCTTATTTTTGTAAAATAATTTTTTTGATTAGCCTATATCTTTCTACTTAATGTTTCAATCAATAAACATCGTTCCACGTTGGATCATATTTTCTCTTGATATGATCATTTGCATGTTTTCTCTTGGGTTTGCATACTTTATACGGTATAATTTCGATATATACAATATTAATACCATAGCGTTCAGCCGAAACATTTTAATATTTTCTTTCATCAATCTAATTGTATTTCTGGGCGTAAAAACCTATGCCGGTATTATTCGCTATACAAGCCTTCAGGATGCACATCGCATAGTATTATCAATTGGGATAAGCAATTTTGCATTTTTTATGACCAATATGGTACTTATGGCCTATGGTTTTAAAGCAGCAATCTCTAACGAAGTATTGGTAATTAACGGCCTTTGCAGTTTTGTAATGCTGGTCAGCTACCGGGTAATGATTAAATACTTTTTCCTATATATTAAGAACCTAAATATCGATAAGCGTCATGTAATTATTTATGGAGCAGGCGAAGTTGGTATGGCGGCAAAAAGAACATTAGACCATGATGGCGCGGTTAATATGACTGTGGTTGCATTTTTGGATGACGATGTTAGGAAAGAAGGGAAAATTATTGAAGGCATTAAAATTTGTCCGGTAGTATCTTTTGAAAAATTCATTAAGGCACATGAAAAAATTGACGACCTTATTATTGCCATCAATGGATTAAATCCCGAACGAAAGAATAAAATTGTTGATATCTGCTTAAAATATAATATACGTGTTTTAACATTACCGCCGGTTTCTAACTGGATAAACGGACATATTAATACCAATCAAATACAACAGATAAAAATTGAGAATCTTTTAGAACGAGAGCCTATAGAAATTCATAACGATAAAATAGCTGAGCAATTAAAAGGTAAGAGGATTGTAGTTACGGGGGCAGCGGGTTCTATTGGAAGTGAGATTGTAAGACAACTGATCAATTTTGGTCCTCAGATGATTATTCTGAGTGATCAGGCCGAATCCCCTTTACATGAGTTACAATTAGAACTTGAGGAATGCTGCGAAGATCAGATCATCCATTCATTTATAGGCGATGTACGCGACAAGGGCCGTATGGAGCTGTTGTTCAGAACATTTCAGCCTCATTATGTATACCATGCAGCAGCATATAAACATGTGCCTTTAATGGAGCATAACCCATCAGAAGCTATTCGTACTAATATATTAGGTACCAAAATTATGGCTAATCTTTCTGTACAATATGGTGTGCAGAAATTTGTAATGGTATCAACCGATAAAGCGGTAAACCCAACCAATATCATGGGGGCATCGAAACGCATTGCCGAAATTTATGTACAGGCATTGTATAATTCATTCTCTGAACAGAATATAATTTACGAAAACGGCCTGAGCCACCTTAATTATAACAGAAGAAAAGATCTGACGAAATTTATTACAACCCGTTTTGGTAATGTATTGGGTTCTAATGGTTCTGTAATACCAAGATTTAAGGCACAGATAGAAAAAGGCGGTCCTATAACCGTAACACATCCTGAAATTACCCGCTATTTTATGACCATACCAGAAGCATGCCGCTTAGTTTTAGAGGCTGGATCGATGGGTAACGGTGGTGAAATATTTATTTTCGACATGGGTAAGTCTGTAAAAATTGTTGAGCTGGCTAAAAAAATGATCAGGCTTTCAGGTTTGATTCCTAACCAGGACATTGCAATTGAGTTTACAGGCTTAAGACCAGGAGAAAAGCTTTACGAAGAGTTATTAAATGACCACGAAAATACCATGCCTACCCACCATCATAAAATAATGGTTGCCAAGGTTAGGGAATATGCCTTCGAAAGGGTTGTTAAACAGGTTGACGACCTGATACAAACTGCAGCTACAGGTAATACAAACAAAACAGTTTCTAAAATGAAAGAAATTGTTCCTGAATTTAAAAGCAATAATTCGGTATTCGAATCGCTGGATTTTAAGACAGAACTAGCCAATAATTAACTGGCTAATTCTGTTTGGTGCTATCTGGCTTTTATTCAGTTTAATTATTTTATTACTTCGCAAAACTTTTTCATAATACACATCGTAAACTTGTATATTCATATAGCATGTGCTATTTGGCGTATGAAATGATTTGCATAATTTAGACGCTTATAAGCACAATGCTTAATGAAGATGACTTGCTCGTTAATGAAAAAGATACCCATTTATATTTTACTATCCGTTATCGCCTTATTATCTGTTAGCCGGCCGCTTAAAGCACAATCCTCCATTATCCAGGATGTAGATACGGCCTATCTAAATAAACTTATTGCTACAGCCAAAGCCAATTATCCCAGGGTTAAGAGCTATCAGAACCATATCGAAATTGCCCAACAAAATATCGGCAAGGCAAAGGCATCTTATCTGGATGCGTTCACATTCTCGTACGTCTATCAACCACATAGTTCAACTATTGTTAATACCACACCCGGTACTGCAACAACAGGCTCTAACTATAGCTATTTTAATGGTATACAGGTTGGCTTGTTTTTTAATCTGGGTAACTATTTAGAAAAACCCTATGCCAGCAGAGTAGCAAAGCAGGAATTAATGATAGCCAATAACGATCGTGATGAATATTTTCTGACGTTAGCTACAGAGGTTAAAAAACGTTATTATGCTTATCTATTGGGTATGGCAGCACTTAAAATTCAGGTGCAGGCAGCTCAGGATGCTGAAGAAATAACGAAAAGTATCAGGTACAAGTTTGAGAAAGGCGAGGAAACCTACGATAATTATAATAAAGCACAGGTAAGCTACGCCGACCATAACCAAACCCGCATACAGGCCGAAGCGGCTTTATTAACTGCCCGTGCCGATCTGGAAGAATTGCTGGGACAACAACTCGAAAGTATTAAATAATGGAAATAAAAGGTTTTTTTACATTACTGGGTAAACATAAATATACCCTTGTCATCATTCCATTAGTGGCGGTTATTATCACCTATTTTTTGGTGCGTAACCAGCCCGATACTTTTACTTCACAAGCAGAAATAGCAACGGGTATAGTTGACCAGACTAAGCAATCGCTTACCCAGGAGATACAACAGGAGGCACAAATTAATCAGCAATTTAATAACCTCATTGCCATTACCCGTTCTAAAAAGATGCTCGATCAGGTTTCATACCAGGTCATGATACACGATCTTACCAGCAAATCGCCATATCGTAAACCCTCTAAATTACTGGAGAGCTTAAATGAAACTGCCAGAAAGCATGCGGTAGATGTTTATACCGAGTTATATAAGAAACGCCAGGAGTTATCCCTGTTTGACCCCGATCAGCAGGGTTTGTATAAGTTGATGGGATCGATGCATTACGATGATCAGTCAATATTAAAAAACCTTACTGTTTACCGTGCAGATAACAGCGACTTTATACAGGTTCAAATGGATGCAGATAACCCCGAACTGGCGGCGGCTATTGTAAATACACTTTGCCAGGAGGTTATTGAGTACTTCAATACCATGTTGAAGGATAACCAGCGCAAAGCAGTTAGCTTTTTGGGTAACCTGGCAAAAGCTAAACAGGATAGCCTTACCAAGCGTATGGATGCCCTGCGCCAATATAAAATACAAAACCATGTATTTAACCTTAACGAGCAGGCAAGGGCTTTGTACGGGCAAATTTCTGACTTTGAAACCAAGTTAGATCAAGCCAAGAAAGATGCTGTTGCCTACGAAGGTGCTATTCAGAATATAGATAAGCAGTTTGACCCGAACGACCGCAAGTACATGGAAAGTGCGATGGTTAAGGTTAATCAGAATATTGTAAATACCAATGCCCAGCTGCAAACCTTAAACCAGAAATATGTGCAAAGCGGTTTCGATCCACATTATAAAACGCAGATCGATTCTATACGCAAGGTTTTGGCAAGCCAGATCAATCAGTCGTCTGATAAATATATTACCAACCCGTTAAGCACAAAGCAAAACCTGATTACTCAAAAACTGACTATGCAGGTGCAGCAGCAATTGGCGCAAAACAGTATCGGTTCAATACAAAGCCAGCTCGATGCATTGAATGAGCGCCTACGCACACTGGTACCTCACGAGGCTGTTGTGCAAGGCGACGAAAGCGCTATTACTGTGGCCAGCCAGGAGTATTTGGATGTGTTGCAAAAATACAATCAAACCAGCCTGGAATCTAACTTTACCACACAACTGAAACAGGTTAGTAACGCAATGCCGGGTATGGCAGCGCCATCTAAAAAAATGCTGTTGGTTATCATCAGTGGCATTATCAGTTTTGTATTCTGCATAGCCGTATTTTTTGTGTTGTTCTTGTTAGATAGCAGCCTGAAAGCCCCACGTGATTTGGCTAACAAAACCAAAGTGCCGGTTATTGGCTATTTAAACCTGCTAGAAAGTAAATCGATAGACCTGAACAAAGTTTGGGCTGATAGAGATAAAAGCACAGATGTAAGGCTGTTCCGTAACCTGTTACAATCTATTCGTTTCGAGGTAGAGGGCGAATTGCAAAACGATAAAATACTGCTTATCAACAGTATTACAGGTGGTGAGGGAAAAACCTATCTGAGCATTAACCTGGCTTATGCATTTGCTGCTATTAATAAACAGGTATTGCTGATAGATGGTAACTTTATAAACTCGGGCATTACAGAGGCAATTAAACCAAAGGTTTTTTGGGAAGATTATCTGAATAGCGATGCCACTGCAAGCAGTTTACGTACTGCTTCAAACATTACAGTTTTGGGTAATAAGGGGGGCGATATTTCTGTTCTTGAAACAGCCCCCCAGGGTATTATTGAACAAAAGCTGGATGGGCTTAAAAAGGTTTTTGATATCATTATTGTAGAGTCATCTGCTTTAGATACACTCAACAAATCGAAAGAATGGACCTTGTTTAGCGACAGGATACTGACTGTTTTTGAGGCAGGACAAAGCTTTAAAGAGCCGCAACAGCTTAACTTCGAATATCTGCAAACATTTGGTCACAAATTTATTGGCTGGGTAATGAATATGGTTGCTACTGAAGAATTAGTTGATACCACTAAAGTTAAATAAGTTGTACTATGGTTTTTGTAAACTATATCTGGGTTGTTTTACAAGTGCTTATTGGCTACAATCTGGTATTGCCTTTTGCGCTGTATTTAATTTCGCTGGTTAAAAAAGAGAAACCTTTAGCAACCGACCTGTTTACTCAGGGCGATGCTGACTATGGTATTATTGTAACCGCCTACGAGCAAGTTACTGCTATACCAGATGTGGTAAATTCATTACTGAAGCTTAACTATCAAAACTATCTTATTTATGTAGTAGCTGATAAGTGTGATATATCAACCCTGCATTTTGATGATGAAAGGGTAATTATCCTTCGCCCCGAAGAAACATTGGCAAGCAATACGCGCTCACATTTTTATGCCATAAACCGCTTTAAACGCCCACATAGCCGCCTTACTATCATCGACAGCGACAACTTGACCGATCCTGAATATCTTAATCAGCTCGACCTTTATTTTGCTGCCGGCTACCATGCAGTGCAGGGCGTGCGCGATGCCAAGAATTTAAATACTACTTATGCCCGTTTGGATGCCGCGCGCGATATTTATTATCATTTTTATGATGGCAAAATATTGTTCGGCGTAGGTTCGTCGGCAACATTGGCTGGTTCAGGTATGGCCTTTACTACACAATTGTACCGCGATTGCCTGGAGCACCTTGATGTAACCGGCGCCGGTTTCGATAAAGTATTACAACACGCCATTTTAAGCCGTAACCAGCGTATTGCTTTTGCCGAGCATGCTGTTGTGTATGATGAAAAAACAACCCAAAGCGATCAATTGGTAAAACAACGCTCACGCTGGATCAATACCTGGTTTAAATATTTTAGCCTCGGTTTCGGCCTGTTGTTTAAAGGCAGTTGGAACCAGTTTGTATTTGGATTGATTTTGTTACGTCCGCCATTGTTTATATTCCTGATTTTGTCGGCATTTTTTATGGCCGCTAACATATTTATCAGCGCAACTGCTGTTATTATATGGTTGCTGGCCTTTATTATATTTGTGCTGGGTTTTTACCTGGCGTTGGCTAAATCAGATACTGATAAGCGTATATACCAGTCGCTGGTTAATATTCCCAAGTTTATTTTTTACCAGGTATTATCGCTGTTAAAAGTTCGTAAGGCTAACAAACATTCGGTGGCTACTACGCATTATTATAATAGCGCAGCAGAGGAGGAAACGAAGCATGAGAATTAATCCGTCTGAAAAAGTTACCCGTGCCGAAGAAATAGCGGCAGAAACCCAGGCTAAAATTGATAAGGTAACCCGTATTGTGGCGTTAGTTGTTGCCGGCTTAAGTACTTACTCGTTAATTCTAAAAATCTTATTCTTTTAAGTGACCGATTATCCTGTAATAAATCTTAACAGGGCTTTGCGAAAGGGCAAAGAAAGCTGGCGCACCGCGCTTAACCGGATCATTATGGTCGAGAAGCTGCAAAACCGCACCGGTATATTGTTGCTTGCGGCTATCGGCGTTATTATAGGGTATGGGATCTCTGAAGCGGGGATGGCATTTGGAGGTATCATAATAGCCATATCTGTAGCAGTACCCTTAGTATACTGTATAATAGTTTATGCCAAATTCGGTACCTTTTTCCTCATATTCACGGCCTATTTCCTGTTCCAGTTTATGCGTATCGGGATACCCGGGCCATTAGGGACGTTGATGGATGCCTTGCAGCTCATATTACTTTTAACAATCGTAGTTAAACAAAGACGTGAACATAATTGGGCTTTGTTTAAAGGTCCAGTAAGCGTAATGATTTTACTCTGGTTGGCTTATAACTTTTTAGAGGCTGGCAATCCGGCGGCAACATCACGGTTGGTATGGTTTTATACGGTGCGTGCGGTTGCGTTTGTACAGTTTACCTACTTTATATTTTTATACAACATTCGTACTATTGAGGATGTAAGAAACCTGTACAAGTTTTGGCTGATACTGGCATTTATGGGGGCTACATGGGCCTTTAAACAAGAGTACATTGGCTTCTCTGATGCAGAAATGGCTTATCTGAATACACCGGATTTGATAAGCTTGTTGTTTATTAACGGGCACTGGCGTAAGTACTCCATATTTTCAGATCCGGTTTCATTCTCCTATAACATGGCCATGCCATGTATATTATTTATATGTATCATTTTCGGAAATTTCGCATCCTGGAAAAAAGTAATATGCGGTTTATTGATCGTGTACTGCTTTATGGCCATGTTATACTCCGGAACGCGTGGAGCAAATGTGTTATTGCCAGCTGCCCTGTTTCTGTTTGCCATATTGAACTACAATAAAAAGGTACTCATATTTTCATGTATTGCTGCTTTCTTCTTTATTGTATTGATCAACTTCCCAACAGGTAACCAAACTATTGTTCGTTTTCAGTCGGCTTTCAGGCCAAATAATGATGACTCTTACAAGGTTCGTAAAAAGAACCAGAAAAGGATACAGCCCTTTATTTTGTCGCACCCAATGGGTGGTGGTGTAGGTTCAGTCGGTGAATGGGGCAAAAAGTTTTCTCCAGGCTCTTTTTTGGGCGATTTTGCGCCCGATAGCGGTTATATACGTATTGCGGTAGAAGAAGGCCCCCTTGGCCTTATTTTATTTTGCACCATGATGTTTGTAATGATGCGAAACGGCATCAATAATTTCTACGCCATCAAAGACCCGGAGTTAAAAACATACTGTTTGGTGGCTGCGTTAGTGGTGTTTACCTATAATGTAGCCAACTTTCCGCAGGAGGCATTGGTGCAATTTCCATCAAACATCCTATTTTATATGTTTGTGGCATTAGGCAATATTACCAAACGGCTGGATGATGAACTACAGCTAAAGCAAAGTAAACAATTAGCCGAAGCAACCGTATAAACGAGAG
>CAHJXH010000207.1 GCA_903644075.1 Sphingobacteriaceae bacterium
TATAATAATACAGCCAAAAGTAAACGTAATTTGGCTTTAATTAAAAATGTTTTAATTTTGCCGACCGGAAGTGGACTGATTTTTTGTCTTATACCAATTGTAAGACCGGATTGCAACCACATAAAAAAGTGCTAAACCGTGCTCCTTTTTTTAGATTGCCTTGCGCAGCCTCCTTCCTTTACGTATATCTATTTTTTTAAAATAATTATGCCCTATTTATTCACTTCAGAATCAGTATCAGAAGGCCACCCAGATAAAGTAGCCGACCAGATTTCAGACGCATTAATTGATAACTTTTTAGCTTTCGATCCCGAATCAAAAGTAGCCTGCGAAACCCTGGTAACTACCGGGCAGGTAATTTTGGCCGGCGAAGTAAAATCAAAAGCATATCTTGATGTACAGAAAATTGCCCGCGATGTAATTAACAAAATTGGTTACACTAAAGGCGAATACATGTTTGATGGCAGCTCTTGCGGCGTGCTATCGGCAATACACGAGCAATCGCCGGATATTAACCAGGGTGTTGACCGTACTGCCAAAGAAGAGCAGGGTGCCGGCGACCAGGGTATGATGTTTGGTTATGCGACCAGCGAAACTGATAATTATATGCCTTTGGCTTTAGATATTGCACATGCTTTATTATTGGAGCTTGCTGCCATCCGCCGCGAAAATACCGACATTAAGTATCTGCGCCCGGATGCAAAATCACAAGTTACTTTGGAGTATGATGATAACAACCAGCCTGTACGTATCGATGCTATCGTTATCTCGACTCAACACGATGATTTTGATGAAGAAAAAGCAATGCTGGCTAAAATCAGCAAAGACATTGTAGGCATCCTGATCCCGCGTGTTAAAGCACGCTACCCTAAATATGCCCACTTCTTTAACGATGCCATTAAATATCACATTAACCCAACCGGTAAATTTGTAATTGGTGGCCCGCATGGCGATACCGGTTTAACCGGCCGTAAAATTATTGTGGATACTTATGGTGGTAAAGGTGCACACGGTGGTGGTGCTTTCTCTGGTAAAGATCCATCGAAAGTTGACCGTTCTGCCGCTTACGCTACCCGCCACATTGCTAAAAACTTAGTTGCAGCAGGTGTTGCCAGCGAAGTATTGGTACAGGTATCATACGCAATTGGTGTTGCGCAACCTATGGGTATCTACGTAAACACTTACGGTACAGGCAGCGTTAACCTGCACGATGGTGAAATTGCTAAAAAGGTAGAAGCAATTTTTGATATGACACCTTACGCCATTGAAACCCGCTTTAAACTGCGTAACCCTATTTATAGCGAAACAGCAGCTTACGGCCACTTTGGCAAACCAAGTGAAGTTGTAACCAAAACATTTTATACCCCTAACGGCGAATCTATCCAAAGAGAAGTTGAACTGTTTACCTGGGAGAAATTAGATTACGTTGAGAAAGTAAAAGCCGCTTTCGGTTTATAATATCAATTGATCACCATATTGAAAAGCGACCTGATTTAATTGGGTCGCTTTTTTTGTTTATTAAGGCGATGCTTATCATTTAGCTATCATTATCTTTACTCCATGCACCATCCAACCCATAATCCCTGGAAAATAACAGGCGAAAAAGAAATTTACGATAACCAATGGATCAGCCTTACAGAATATAAAGTGCTTAACCCGGCTGGTAACCCCGGCATATATGGTAAGGTGCATTTTAAAAACCAGGCTATTGGTGTATTTCCGTTGGACGACGAGATGAATACCTACCTGGTGGGCCAATACCGCTTTACTATTAACCAGTATACCTGGGAAATGCCCGAAGGAGGAGGCCCGTTGGATGAACTCCCATTGGATGCAGCAAAACGTGAACTTTTAGAAGAAACCGGATTAAAAGCTAAATATTGGACTGAGTTACAGCACATCCATTTATCTAATTCGGTAAGTGACGAGTTTGGCGTTATTTACCTGGCGCGCGGCCTCGAACAATTTGAGCCCGAACCCGAAGAAACCGAACAACTAATTGTAAACAAAGTGCCTTTTAACCAGGTATACCGCATGGTGTGCAATAACGAAATAACCGATTCGCTAACCGTTGCAGCAGTTTTACGCGTACAGCTCTTAATATTAGAAAACCGGCTTCCATAAAAAATCTGTTTTAGCATTTAGCACAAAAGCATAACTTTGCTTTTTTATGAGAAAACTTTTCGGCATCATTTTAACGCCAATACATTATATATTATTTGGCCTTGTACTCATCATTTTCCAGCCCATACAGTGGGTTTGTTACCGCGTTTTAGGTTACCGCGCTCACAAATACTCGGTTGATGTTCTAAATTTTTTTCTTACCAGCACTTATTTAGCTTTAGGCAATATTATAAGTTTTACTAATAAGCAAAACCTGCCTTTAAACAGGCCAATAATATTTGTACCCAATCACCAGAGTATGTATGATATCCCGCCGCTCATTTGGCGTTTAAGTAAATACCATGCTAAGTTTATCTCTAAAATAGAACTCACCAAAAATATACCTTCCATCTCTTACAACCTAAAAGTAGGCGGCGGTGCCAACATCGACCGTAAAGATCAGCGCCAGTCGATAACCGAATTGATGAAATTGGGGTCAAGGATGAAAGAGAATAACTGGTCTACCGTTATATTCCCCGAAGGCACCCGCTCTAAAGATGGTAACCTTAAATTCTTCCGCGCTGCAGGTATAGCTACCATCCTGAAGAAATGCCCGGATGCATTAATAGTACCCATTGCTATTGAAAACTCATGGAAGATGGTGCGTTACGGCATGTTCCCGCTTAGTACTTTCGAACATCTTAAATTTACGGTATTAGAACCTATTGAACCCAAAAGCGGAACAGTTGAAGAAGCAGTATTAAAAGCAGAAAACGAAATCAGGACCTTTTTAGGACAAGCACTTGCGGTAGATACAAGAGACAAGAATCAGGAAACAAGACCGAGTTAATGATTTGAAAATTTGAGGACGTGTTGATTTGAAAATTAATACATCTTCAAATCCGAAATCGAAATTCCGAAATCCGAAATCCTTATATATTCCTATCCTCTATCTTATCAAAAAACAGATCGCGATAGGTATCGCCAATCGGGATCACTTTTTCGCCAATGCTAATGCGGCTGCGCTCTATACTGTCGATCTTGTTTAGTGCTACGATATATGATTTATGTACGCGCACAAAATGCTTTTCGGGCAGGGCATCTTCCATCTTTTTCATGTTCTGCAGGGTAATAATTCGCTCATCGGGAGTAAAAATAGAGATATAATCTTTCAGCCCCTCAATAAACATAATATCGTGCAGGTACACTTTCTGAATTTTGTGCTCGGTTTTCACGAAGATGAAATCGCTCATAAAATCATCGTACTGCGCCGGCTGAGGCTCTTCTTTTACAGCAGGTTTGGCCGCTGGTTGTATCACACCCTGCGCTTTTTGTGCCGATTTAAAGAAACGATCGAAGGCAATGGGTTTCAACAGGTAATCAACCACATCCAGTTCATACCCTTCTAAGGCATATTGCGGATAGGCGGTTGTTAATATTACTTTGGCTTTTCCGTTCGAGATCTTCAGAAACTGCAGGCCGGTTAGTTCGGGCATTTGCACATCTAAAAACACGAGGTCAATGCCTCCGTCCTGTACTAAAGTTAAAGCTTCTATGGGGTTTGTGGTGGCCTTTACCAATTGCAAAAACGGCACTTTGGAAATATAATCTTCCAGTATGTGCAGGGCTAAAGGCTCATCGTCAACTACCAGACATCTGATCATGGTTATAAAACTAATGATAATTCACAAGAATAAGTATCCTCCCCATTGTGTATTGTGAGGTTATACTTACCCGGATATAATAAATTTAAACGGCGTTGTACATTATTAAGGCCTATGCCACCGGCAGCATCGCGGTTATGCTGATGCTTTTTGTTATGTACATAAAAGTTGAGCTTAGTATCGGTAACTGTCAAAGCCAATACAATAGGATGTTCCGGATCATTAGCCACACCGTGTTTAAAAGCGTTCTCTACAAAAGAGATCAAAATCAACGGGACAATACGCTGATGATCAACCTCGCCAATAACGCTGTAATCTATAAATGCCTTGTTTGCAAAACGGATCTTCTGCAGATCGATATAGTTTTGCAGGTATTTTAATTCCTTATCCAGATCAACCTTATTATCGTTACACTCATAAAGCATGTAACGCATAATCTCCGACAACTTTAAAACTGCTTCGGGCGTGGTTTCCGATTGCTGATAAGCCAGCGAATAGATAGTGTTGAGCGAATTGAATAAAAAGTGCGGGTTGATCTGTGATTTCAGAAAGGATAACTCGGCTGTTAAACGCTGATTCTCCAGATCGCGCTGCACACGTTCGTTCAGGAACCAGTCTGTCGTAAACTTTAAAACTGTGCTCAGAAAAATAAAGACCAGGCTGGAGATTAAAGTACTTAAGAAATAACTGACAAATGTAGTAGCGTGCCCTTTTTCAACAAGTATATAAGGTTTAAATAGTAATGCAACGCCATACTTACCGATACCCAAAACAATTACTGTAGGTATAAGGATTAAGGTATAAGTGCGAAACTTTTTCTTATCCAGGAACTTAGGAATGTAAACGAGAAAATTAAGATAGAAGAGCCCAATATTGATTAAACCGAAACCAAGGAAATAAATGAGCACTTGCGCCCAGCTCATTTTTGTATTACTGTGAATTACCCATACAAAAAATGAGAGTACAGACACCCAAAAAAACACATGCCAGAATATTTGCCAGCCTCTCTTCATGGCATCTAAGATAATATTAGCATCAAATTAACCCGGATCTATTATATATAAGCCATGCTTTGACCGATGAACTGGCATTTTGTTACGACGAACCAGTAATAAATAGTAATTAGCCGTTCATCTATAATAGTTGGCAGTTGGTCTAAATGTTTTTAGCAGTAAAATAATTAAATGTTCCTTTGTTGTGTCAAAACAATCACAGAGATGAAAAAGCTAATATCTAACCTTAACCCATTTATATTATTGTTAATACCAGTAATGATTGCTCTTGTTATGGGGATTAACTACCAGGTAGAGCAAGCCAAAGAATTTGCTTCAGATAATACCATAGTGCACGCTACTTCGCTGTTCCACAAAAGCGTTGTTGTAGTTAAAGCGGTATGTGATATAGCTCAGCAAAATATATGGTAATAAAAACCGAAGGGCTGTCATTTCACTTTGGCACCCAGCAGGTAGTAAAGTCATTATCACTTAACGTACCCGAAGGCAGCATATATGGTTTTCTAGGACCAAATGGCGCCGGAAAGACAACCACAATAAAATTGCTGCTTAACCTGTTAAAAACACAGGAAGGCAGCATTTCTATTTTTGGGGAAGACCTGCAACGCAACCGCATCAACATTTTATCACAAATTGGCTCATTAATAGAGCAACCTGCCATATACGCCCACCTAAGCGGTAAAGAAAATTTACAGAACCGTGCCTCATTATTACAATTGCCCCGCAAACGGGTTGATGAAATGCTGCACCTGGTACAACTGGAAGAAGCCGCCGATAAAAAAGCCGGCAAATACTCTTTAGGCATGAAGCAACGGTTAGGTATCGCCCTGGCACTACTTCCCGATCCACGCCTGTTAATTCTGGATGAACCCACCAACGGATTAGATCCTAACGGGATTATCGAGATCCGGGAACTGATGATAAAGCTGGTTAGCGAACACAAGAAAACAGTGTTCGTATCGAGCCACATGCTCTCTGAGGTAGAGAAAATGGCAACCCATGTAGGTATCATTAATCATGGCGAATTGTTGTTTCAGGGCGATGTGAAAGACCTGGAAAGTATTAGCCAACCCATGATACAGGTTGAAGTTGCCAATACCGATGTGGCAGCCCAATTTTTATCGCAAAACGGAATTATTGCTGCCGATATTAAAAAGGATATTTTATTAATCCCCTACACATCGCAAGCAGCCATGGCAGCAACCAATCGTTTACTGATTGAAGGCGGGCACACCGTTTACAGCATCCACAAAATACATAAAGACCTCGAAAAACTTTTCTTATCCATTACTCAAAAAGCCCAGGCATGACAGGATTTATACTTTCATTTCGCTCCGAATTTTACAAGAGCCGCAAAACGCTGGGTTTCTGGTGCGCCATTATTTTGCCGTTTATCATTTGCTCTTTAGTTTTATGGGGCTCATACACCCATGTAAAACCAGCCCCGCCCATGATACTTTGGCTGGAACTTGCCGGTGCCATACTTAACGTAATGGGCATTTTGCTGCTGCCTATGTACATTATTTTTGTAGCCTACTCTGTAAACAGCATAGAACATAAAGCTGATACCTGGAAAACATTGTTTAGCCTGCCCATATCTAAATGGTCGGTATACGCTGCTAAATATTTTTACGCCTTGTTCCTGGTATTATTATGCCTGCTGTTATTTGCTGTTTTAACATTAGGTTATGGCTATCTGTTAGGGTCACTGAGGCCCGAATTAAAGTTTAGCGATTATGCCATCAGCAGTCTGCTTTTCCAGGTTTATTTGAAACTGTTCCTGTCATCATTAGGCATCCTTTCCATCCAGTTTTTATTAAGCCTGCTCTGGAGCGATTTCCTGAAACCTATGGGCGTGGGCTTTGTGTGCACTATTGCCGGCGCAATTGCCGGCGGTTCACATTGGAAATATGCTTATCTGTTCCCGTATTCGCATCCCCTATTAGCTATCTCGGGTATTTCTCCTCGTCAGGGCAAAGCCATGCAGTTTGATGCCAACGTTTGGAACAAAGAGATTTTTGTAAGCCTTATTGTAGCCGTGGTGGTGTTTATTGTGGGGTATTTTATTGTGGAGAAACGGAGCGTTAAGTAAGATTGGTTGTCGGTTGTCACACATTTGTATCTCGTTTAACAACATCTTTATAAGAGACACAAAATATTGTGTCTCTACGGTATAAAAATATTATCTGGATCTGATTGCCATCGATTTAGATTGTCTGCTATATAATGTTTGATATTCTGATATTCCTTTTCATCTCGGATTACCCGATCGTGATATTTTGACTGCCATTTAAATTCAATATCATTCATGGTAGCATGTTTTTTAACAGATACCTTATATCCCCTGATTACTGATGCTAAATTCTGGCTTTGAGGTCCAAATTTATTTATGTCCCAGTCCATCTTATCCGGCCTGTTAATAAATAATATACCGTGTATGTGATTGGGCATAATTACAAATTCATCCAACTCAATAAATGGGAAATGCTTCGGAATATCTAACCAGTTTTGATACGCAACTTCTGCAATGTGTGTTTCCCGTAGAGACACAATATTTTGTGTCTCCTCTTCTCCTGATTCTACAATCTCTCCAAAATAATGAATCCGCTCATGCGTACAAATGGTTATAAAATATAAACCATGTGAACCATAATCCCAATTTGGCTTTCGAAATGGTGTTGTACGATATTTATTTTTATATCTATCTTCTTCCATTTATAAATTTATTCAAAAACCGTAGAGACACAACATTTTGTGTCTCTACGGAGGCTTTTGTTCAGCATCGCGGGCAACCCTATCTAACCGGCTTAGGATACACCATCTGGCTCTCATGCCCATCAGCATCAACAGCCTGTACGGCAAAGAAATAATTGTCTTTCGAATAATCGAGCGTTGCGGTGGTATCGGTCACATAAAATTTCTTTTCCCAATATGGGCTGATGGTTTCCCGCATTAGCACATAATAACCCGCTGGCTTTTTACCATCGACTGGTGCTTCCCATTTTAGGGTACTTTTATTGGTAAGGCCGCTGGTGGTAATGCCAACGTTTTGTGGTTCAGCGGGCGCAAGGGCCAGGTTAGCCAAAACAGATAAATTCATGCGGGCAACCTTTTGAATATAGTCGTAATCGGCAAAGTCAGGTTTATCGCCGTAATCAACGCCGTTTTCTACACGTACGTTTTGGTGCTGGCGGGTAAAATCTTCGTTCATTTCAGTAAACCTAACTGCGGTAAAGCCTTGTTGAAGGAATGGCACATGGTCGCCACCGCGCAAGAAGCGATCCCGGCGATAAGTTAATTTTACATCCAATTGCGATACATAACGCTCGGCCACTTCTTTTATATAGCGGGCCAATTCGCGCGACGGGCTATCATTCTCGCCTCCATTATTAATCATTGCAGCTAATGCCTTTTCATTACCGGCAATGGTTGATGGCACGCCTTCGCTAAATACCCGAACACTCCGGTTATCTTTCAGATTTGTTTCCATACCGTGGGTATTGCCCACAATATCATTATTCAGCATGGCATCAACAGCCCAATTTTCTGCTTTAGCACGTTTAGCTACATTGGTCGATCCATTTAAACCTTGCTCTTCACCAGCAACAGCCATAAAAATAATAGTAGCCGGGAATGATTGCTTCGACATCACCCTTGCAATCTCCATAGACACAGCTGTACCCGAAGCATCGTCAACCGCCCCAGGTGCAACAGATTTAGCATCCATGATATCAT
>CAHJXH010000208.1 GCA_903644075.1 Sphingobacteriaceae bacterium
GTACCCAACCGTTTTTAGTGAACAGGAAACCAGAAAGCTGCTCACCGAAATATTCAACCATGTCGTTACGCTCAAACTCGCCATGTACCAATACATCCAGGCCAATTTCTTCCTGCCAGCGAATAGAGTCAATAGTTGCTTGTTCTATTTGTTTTTCATATTCCTCCAGCGTAAACTCGCCTTTTTTAAATTTGGCGCGTAGTTGACGGATATCATCTGTTTGGGGGAATGAACCAATGGTAGTTGTAGGGAACGATGGTAAAGCGAATCGCTCGCGCTGAATTTGCTGACGTACCGGGAACGGGCTAATACGGGTTGCATCGGCTTTAGTAATAGCTGCCACACGGCTTTTAACTGCTTGCTTGTGTACTTTTTGCGATGCACGGCGGCCTTTAATTGCTATTTTATTAACTTCCAGCAATTCAGTATTTCCTCCAGCAATTTTTTTTAACTCGCCAACCTCGTTCAGTTTTTGTTTAGCAAAGGCCATCCAGTTTTTAATCTCCGGATCAATGGCAGTTTCCAGGTCAAGATCTATCGGGCTGTGCAGTAAAGAGCAAGACGGCGCGATAATTACCCTGTCTGTACCTAGTTTTTCAACCGCTTTATTGATAAAGCCCAGTGATTTTTCGTAATCGTTTTTCCAAACGTTACGGCCATCAATCACACCTAATGAAAGCTGAAGATGCGCAGGGATTAATGAAAGCACCTCTTCTAATTGCTCAGGAGCACGTACCAGGTCGATGTGCAATGCAGCAACCGGCAGATTAACCGCTAAAGCAGTATTATCCAGCAGGGCTTCAAAATAGGTGGCAACCAATATTTTAACACCACTTACACGGTTAGCAATAGCGCGGTAAGCAAACTCAAATGCTTCTTTATCTTTTTTAGAAAGGTCGAGCGCCAGGCAAGGTTCGTCTAATTGAACCCATTCTGCACCTTGTTGCTTTAACCGATTAATGATCTCTACGTAAACAGGTATTAACTGTTTAATCAGGTCTATACGTTCAAAGCCTTCTTCTTTTTCTTTCCCTAATAAAAGGTAGCTTACGGGGCCTAAAAGTACTGGTTTGGCTTTTGTGCCAACGCTTTGTTTGGCTGCATTGTATTCGCCAAATACTTTTTCAGAAAAAATCTTAAATTCTTGTTTAGCAGTAAATTCGGGTACAATATAGTGGTAGTTGGTATCCAGCCATTTGGTCATTTCCATAGCGGTAATGTCCAGGCCGTCTTTCTGGTAACCACGGGCCATGGCAAAATACAGGTCGGTTTCCTGGTTGGTTTTTACTTCAGTAAGTACCCTGCCATAACGCTGAGGGATTACACCCAGCAGCAAACTCATGTCAAGTACCTGGTCGTAAAAACTGAAGTCGTTACAAGGGATCAGGTCGATACCTGCATTCACTTGCGTTTGCCAGTTTTCTTCCCTTATGGTACGGGCAACCTGGTTTAATTCATTAAGTCCGATTTTGCCTGCCCAATATTGTTCACAGGCTTTTTTTAGTTGTCGTTGGCCACCAATTCGCGGGTAGCCCAGGTTTTGCGTTAGCATTTTTTTAATGATTTAATTTGAAATACTTTAAAATTGCTTTTGACAAACTTTACAAAGCTTCACGAAAATTGGGCATGTTGAGGGTATAAACAGGCGGATTGCCAGCTATTTAAAACCATCAGATCAGACCATTTGCTTTTTTTCGCGAAAGCATTGTCCTTCCGGAGCAGGCAGGTATCCTGACTTATAACATTTCAGCCGCCCTTCCCGCCCTTATGATTTAGACAGTGGACATTGCTGGCTGAAACTTTTTTTGTTACTTACAGTTGCGCGACAGCCCGTGATTTGCACACGGTTCCCTATTAATTTCGATCTCTCGAAAACCTTTCCGGTTGATAAAGTAATGAAAAGAACTACGTTATAATTCGGCTCTATTGCAGGGCTAAATCTCACAACAAAGCTACCGAGTAAGATTTAATAACTGTATATATGTAGTTATTTAAGCATAAAAATCTATTTTTAGTTAATTTTAAAGAATATTAAGCTATTGATGTGCTTTAAACCAACCTTTAAAAGAAAATTATTCTATGGAAGACCTGGATGATACTGATATTCAGTTATTGAAGCTATTGGGGGCAGATTCGGAAATAACAGTTAAAGAATTGGCAGCCCAGGTAAACCTTTCTGCGTCGCCGGTTTTTGAACGGGTTAAAAGATTGAAAACCAATGGTTATATCAAGAAATATATTGCCTTGATTGATGCTGAAAAGCTTAATTACGGATTAATTGTTTTTTGCAATATTAAACTTAAACAGCACGATAGGAGCATAGGGCATCAATTTGTGACAGATATTATGCAATTGAAAGAGGTTGTTGAATGTTATAATATTTCCGGCGACTTCGACTTTCTATTAAAGGTGTACGCAAAGGATATGAAACACTACCAGGATTTTGTTTTTAACAAACTGGGCTCGGTAACCAGTATTGGAAGTACACACAGTACTTTTGTAATGAGCGAAAATAAAAACTCGTACAATATTAATCTGTAAGCTTAACCAAATACGTTTATTAGTTCAAGCGGAAGTATGTTTGGCATTGATATATGGAAGATTATTAATCTACTATAAAATCATAATAAGACTAATTTATGCGTTATAACTTATAGTTTTTATTTTTGCGATACTAATAATCCCTCCCTATCCCCTAATGATGCATAAAAAAGCGCTTCTGTTTTATGGTTTTATACTATTTATAATTTTTCCTGTATCTGTTAAGGCTGCCGATATTAAGATAAAAAGCGTTGGCGCAGCTTATGTACAAAACTATTATAAAAGCACATATCAGGCGGCTAACCAAAATTGGTCGATAACCAAAGACGAGCATGGCATCATGTATTTCGGCAATTCGGAAGGTTTGTTATCGTACGACGGGCGTTACTGGCAGCTTTACCATATGCCTAACCGCTTAATAGTAAGGTCTGTTGCAGCTGATGGAAAGGGCCGGATATATGCAGGCGGCTTTGGCGAATTTGGATACTGGGAAAACAATGCAAAGGGTTTCTTAACCTACCATTCGCTTATCGGGCTGTTGCCTCAACATTTGATCCCTACAGAAGAGATCTGGAAAATTTATGTAGATGGCAGCCGGGTTTTCTTCCAGGGCTTTGGCGCAATTTATATTTATGAAAATGGCAAAATAACGGCCGTAAAAGTACCCAATCAACCATATCTGTTTTTATTTAAAGTAAATCACCGGTTTATTATAGAGCGATCGGGCGTGGGGCTGTTTGAGCTTGTTGGCAGCAAACTGGTGTATTTGCCTAATAGTAATGTTGTTGGTAAAAGTGGGGTATTATCAATATTGCCTTATCAGCAAAACAAGCTTCTGGTCGGTACTGCTAAAGATGGTTTGTTTTTGTACGATGGCATTAATGCCAAACCTTTTAAAAACGATGCTAACGACTTCTTAAAAACCTATCAGCTTAATAACGGCAGCTTGATACAGCATAAATATTTTGCTTACGGAACGATATTAAACGGCGTTATTATTATTGATAGCACCGGTAAAATAGTACAGCATATTAATAAGCTTAGCGGATTGCAAAACAATACAGTATTGGGCTTATATACCGATAACGACCAAAACCTGTGGGCAAGTTTGGATAATGGGATTGACCGCATCGAACTTAATTCGCCGCTTTATTTTTATGAGGATAAAACAGGGAAATTCGGAACGGTTTATTCCAGCATTATATTTAACAATAAAATATACCTGGGGACCAACCAGGGTTTGTTTTACAGCGATTGGGGTGCTGCAGCTGACAATCCGTTCAAGGCTTTCGATTTTAGAATGATCCCCGGCTCGCAAGGGCAGGTATGGGACCTTTCTTTAATAGACGGCCGCCTGCTTTGTGGCCATAATAATGGTACTTACGAAGTGAACGGGAGTACCATGAAAAATATATCATCTGAAACCGGGGGTTGGACGATAAAAAAACTGGGTATAGATCACCTGATCCAGGGAACTTATACCGGTTTAGCTATATATAAAAAAGATGATGCGGGCAATTGGATTTTTGACCATAAAGTACAAAATTATGATCAGCCATCAACGTATGTAGAAAGGGATAACGAGGGGTATCTCTGGATCAGCCATGCCTATAAAGGGGTTTATAAGATTAAAATAAGCGACGATCTAAAGAAGGCCGTAACCGTAAAGTATTACGATACACGCCAAGGCTTACCGAGCAGTTACCATGTAAATATCTTCAGCCTCAATAAAAGCATTGTTTTCTCTTCAGACTCTGGTTTTTACTATTATGATAATATATCCGACAGGTTTTACAAGTATGATCGCCTGAATAATATGCTGGGCTCATTTGCCACATCAAACAAAATTATCCCTGCTTTTGGTAAAAAGTATTGGTTTATAAACCACGGGCGTGTAGCATTAACCGATTTCTCTGTGCCGGGTAAATTGAAAATAGATTCGAGCCGGTTTAGTACACTTAACGGGCAAATGGTACAGAATTACGAAAATATCAGCCGGATAAACGATCAGTTACACCTGATAAGCATTGATAACGGTTTTGTGATTTTTAATGCACAGGATGCCGAAACGCAATTTAAAACAGCCTTGCCAAGGGTAATGATCCGCCAGTTAGAAGACATTAGTGGCAATAATGTACAACTAACAGATAATGCTTATCTGCTTAAAGATATAGAGATACCCTACAGCAGTAACAGTATCAGGATTAAGTATAGCATCCCGTATTATACACAGGCAGGAGTTAAGTTTAAGTTTTTTAGACGGATACTCAAATAGCTGGTCGGACTGGAATAGCGAAAGCAGGAAAGATTTTACCAATTTAAGCGCAGGTACTTATACTTTTAGGGTGAGGGCTTTGGTTAACGGCACCGATGTTTCTGAGATTACATCGGCCACAATTACTATCCTGGCGCCTTGGTACGCTACCAAGCTGGCATATGTATGTTATCTGTTATTATTGATCCCTGTTTATTATTTGATCCGATCTATTTACAGACGGAAATTAATAAGGCATCAGAACCGCCTTCAGCAAATGCATATCCGTGATAAAAAGGAAGCCATAAAGCAAGAAAAGCTGCTTAAAGAACAGGAAATTATCCGCATTAAAAACGAACAATTGATAGCCGATCTGGAAAGCAAGAATAGGGAACTATCTAATTCTACCATGAACATCGTTTACAAAAACGAGCTTTTACAAAAACTAAGCGAAGAGATAGCCGAGTTAAAAGATGAGAAGGGGAGAAAGCTATCGCCCGACCAAACGCGCAAAATTCAAAAAGTAATAGATGAAGGTATGAATGATGAGCGCGATTGGAACCTGTTTGAGAACAGCTTTAACGAAGCGCATGAAAACTTCTTCAAAAAACTTAAAGTGCAATACCCGGATCTTGTACCAAACGACCTTAAGCTTTGTGCCTACCTGCGCATGAACATGAGTAGTAAAGAAATTGCTTCGTTACTCAATATTTCATTAAGAGGGGTGGAGATCAGGCGTTACAGGTTACGTAAAAAGCTCATGATTGACCATGATAAGAACCTCTCCGAATTTTTAATAGAGCTTTAGTACTACATCATTACCTCTCATAAGTACTAATTGTACCTGCTTTCCTCTAAAGCATAGTGTAGTATTTACATTAAGTTGTATTTGCATATAATTAATTGATCATTAGTTGCATGCAAACAATTCTGTTTGCTTTTGAGCAAGCCTTTTTAAGTGATGTAGTAATGTAGAATAGAAGAATTGTAACAAAGCAAATTTTGATTCACAAGTTTGTTACCCAAAACCAATACATACACACTTAATAAAACTATGAAGAGAATTTTTACAATCTCAAGGTTGGTGTTACTGTGTTTACTTTTTTCAACTGTGGCGTTTGCACAAAACGTAACAGTAAAAGGTAAAGTAACAGATGCAACCACCGGCGAGACATTGCCCGGTGTAAGTGTTGCCATTCAGGGAACGACAACAGGAGCACAAACAGACCCCAACGGTGCCTATTCTATTAGCGTGCCGGCCAATGCCACTTTAACATTTTCATTTATTGGGTATGCCAAACAGCAGGTAGCTGTAGCCGGCAAAACCGAGCTTGATGTTAAACTGGCCACTCAAATAAACGAACTGCAACAAGTAGTTGTGGTTGGTTACGGTACCCAGCGTAAACTTGATGTTACCGGCTCGGTAGTTCAGGTAAAAGGCGAGGAGCTTTCTAAACAACCAGATGCCAACCCCGTAAGCGCTTTACAGGGTAAAGTAGCAGGTGTACAAATTGCTAACTCGGGTACACCAGGTTCGTCGCCGCAAATTACTATCCGTGGTTTGGGTACTATTTATGGCAGCTCCAGCCCGCTGTATGTGGTTGATGGCGTTTGGTTTGATGATATCAGCTTTTTAAACTCTAACGATGTGGAAAGCATGAGCATTTTAAAAGATGCATCTAGCGAAGCCATTTACGGTATCAGGGCAGCTAACGGTGTTGTATTAATTACCACCAAAAAAGGTAAAGGTAAAACTACCGTTAATTACAATGGCTATGTAGGTATACAAAAAGCAACCAACCTGGTTAAAATGGCCGATGCTTCTCAGTACGGCCAGCTGATTAATGAGCTTAACGGTACCAATTCATTTGCAGACCCGGCAAGTTTAGGTAAGGGTACAGATTGGTTTAACGTAATATTGCGTAATGCATTAACAACTAACCACAACATCTCTATCAGCGGTAGTACAGAGAAATCGAGCTACAACTTATCGGTAGGTTATTTAAGCCAGCAAGGAACAGTTAAAACCAATTCTTACGATCGTTTAACAGTACGTTTACAACAAGATTTACAGGCTTACAAGTTTTTGAAAATTGGTTACAACGCAATTTTGCAAGGTAGCAACTCAAAAGATGTACCTGCCGATATCATTGGTAAAGCTTATGCAGCTGCGCCGGTAGTACCTGTGTATAATGCAAACGGTAGCTATGGCGATCCAAATAATTACCCGATTGGTAACTCACCAACTAACCCGCAAGCCGAGTTGGATAACTTTAACCAGCGTACGCAAGATTACCGCTTTAACGGTAACATGTTTGCTGAGTTGAAATTTAACGATCACCTTACCTTCCGTACAAGCTTTGGTGGTGATGTACGTCAGAACGAATTGCGTACTTACATCCCTCAATATGCTGCTACAACATTTCAGTATAATACAACCAGCGATTTAACCCTAACCAAAACCCAAACCCGCAACTGGATCTGGGAAAATACGTTGACTTATGATCAAACCTTTAACAGGGATCATAAAGTGACTTTCTTATTGGGCGAAACTGCACAGCATAACTACAATTACTACCAAACATCAACAGTACAAAACGCGCCAAATGCTACTTCGGGATATTACATCTCATCTGGTACTGCAACAACTGCAACTGTTGTAGATGCAGGTAGCATCGTAAATACCAACTCTTATTTTGCAAGGGCTAACTACTCGTTCAAAAACAAGTATTTGTTAAATGCATCTTTACGTGCCGATGGTTCATCAGCATTCAGCAGCGATCAGCGCTGGGGTTATTTCCCTTCAGTTGGTGCGGGCTGGGTAATCAGCAACGAAAACTTCATGCAAGATCAGCATGTGTTTAATAACTTAAAACTAAGAGGTAGCTGGGGTAAAATAGGTAACGCATCTATACCTGCCAACATTTACACAGGTACGGTTTCGCGTACCGGCGATTTAACAGGTGTATTTGGCCAAACTGGTGGTACTTACATATCTGGTGCTAACATTACTACCATTACCAACCCAACCCTGTACTGGGAAAAAGGTGTTGGTACAGATTTAGGTCTGGAAGCAGGCTTACTTGATGGCCGCTTAACTTTCGAGGTTGATTACTACGACCGTAAAACCGAAAGAGCAATTTTCAACGTGCCAATCTTAGCTTCATTGGGTACAACCAATGGTGCAATTATTACCAACCAGGCAACTTTTAGCAACAAAGGCTGGGAGTTTGCAGCAGGCTGGAAAGGTACTATCAACAAAGATTTCTCTTATACCCTTAACGGTAACTTCAGCATCAACCAAAATAAAGTGCTTAACGTATTATCTGGTAACAACATAGTGTATGCTGGTAATGGCGCTACAGGTGGTAATACAGTTAGTATCATTCAGGCTGGTTTACCGCTTGGCGTATTTTATGGCTACCAGGTAACAGGTATTTTCCAGAGTGCTTCGCAGGTAGCTTCATCGGCACAGAAAAGTGCAAATCCGGGCGATTTTATTTATAAAGACGAAAACGGCGACGGTGTAATTGATGGTAAAGACCGCGTGGTATTGGGTAACCCTAATCCTAAATTCCTGTTCGGTTTAAATACAACCTTCAGCTACAAAGCATTTGATTTAACGATGGACATTCAGGGCCAGGCTAAAGCCAGCGTTTACAATGCTAACAAAGGCCTGCGTTACGGTTCTGAAAATTATA
>CAHJXH010000209.1 GCA_903644075.1 Sphingobacteriaceae bacterium
GTACGGGTATGGGTCATCGAGGGCCAGATGGCCAAGGGGCTGAGCTTTACCAGGGTGCTGATTTGCAGGTTGGTTTTGGGCATCGCAGGCTTTCTATTATCGATCTAAGCGCGGTTGCCGGGCAGCCAATGACTTACGATGACCTACACATCGTATTCAACGGAGAAATATATAATTACGATGAAATCCGTAATCAGTTAATTGCATTAGGGCACGAGTTTAAAACCCATTCAGATACCGAAGTTATTTTACATGCCTGGCGCCAATGGGGCCAGGCAAGTATTAAACTGTGGCGTGGTATGTACGCCATTGTTTTGTATGACGAACGTACCAGCGAGCTTATTTGCATCAGGGATAGGGCAGGTGTAAAACCCTTATACTATTACTTCGCCGATGGCTTGTTCCTGTTTGGTTCCGAATTAAAAGCCATATTACAGCACCCGGCTTTTAAAAAGCAGATCAATCCCGAAGCCGTTGCTTCTTACCTGCAATATGGTTATGTATCGTGGCCGCATTGTATTTATAACGATACTCATAAACTATCGCCGGGCCATATCTTAAAAATGGACCTGAATGCAAAAACCATTGATATAGAACAGTACTGGAATGTTTATGATTATTACGATAAGCCTAAACTATCTATCAGCCTGCCAGATGCTATTGACGAAACCGAGCGCATTTTACAGCAATCATTCCAATACCGTATGGTTGCCGATGTGCCGGTTGGAGTTTTCTTAAGCGGGGGGTACGATAGCACCTGCGTTACCGCTCTTCTACAAAAGAATAGCTCCGAAAAAATTAAAACTTTTACCATTGGCACAACCGATAATAAGCTGGATGAAGCACCATTTGCTAAAGAAATTGCAGCACGTTTAGGTACCGACCATACCGAATATTATTGTACAGCTAAAGAAGCTCTGGATATAATTCCAGACTTGCCTTACCATTACGATGAGCCATTTGCCGATAGCAGCGCTATCCCAACGATACTGGTAAGCCGAATGGCGCGCAAAAATGTAACCGTAGCCCTATCTGCTGATGCCGGCGATGAGATTTTTGCAGGTTATAACCGCTACGATTACATAGCCCGTTATGGCGATAAAATAAGATCGGTACCTAAGCCGGTACGCAATGTGCTTTCGGCTGTGATGAATAATGTATCGTCAGAAAGCATTCCGTATTTACGTAATAAATACAACTTTCACGGCAGGTATAATAAGTTTAAGAATCTATTGAATGATCCTTCGCCGGCCGAGCTACTGCGTAATCTTACGCAAACTTTTACATCGTTAGAAGTTAGTAAACTGTTTGCTAACCCGGTTAAGGAGCAGCTTACAGCCCATCGTACCAATAAACTAACTGAGGGTTACGATGCATTATCGTACATGATGGCGGTTGATTACCAAACCTACATGGTTGACGATATTTTGCAGAAGGTTGACCGGGCCACCATGGCCGCCAGTCTGGAAGGCCGCGAGCCCTTTTTAGATCAGCATATTATAGAATGGGCAGCGCAGTTACCCACAGAACATAAATACCACAACCGCCAAAAGAAGTATATTCTGAGGCAGATTGTACACAAATACATTCCAAAAGAAATGATGGACCGGCCCAAAATGGGTTTTGCCATCCCGGTGGAGCACTGGCTAAATAATGAACTGAAAGATCTTGTTCACAGCTATATTAATGCTGAAAAATTAAAGCAGCATGGCCTGTTTAATACCCCGGCAGTGCTCGAGATTATAAACCAGTTTTACGCAGGCCGTACCGAAAAGCACTTGCAGGTATGGTACTTGCTCATGTTCCAGATGTGGTACGAACAATGGTTTTAGCAGTTTAAAATATACCGAATGAGTATAAACATACTATACATCTCTTACGACGGCATGACCGACCCTTTAGGGCAGTCGCAGGTGATTCCCTACCTGGCGGGCTTAGCTAAAGAAGGATACTCGTTCACGATACTCAGTTGTGAAAAGCCAGAAGGGTATGCAGCGCATAAAGATATTATCGGTGCTATTTTAGAGGCTGCATCTATATCATGGCAACCTATTCTGTACACAAAAAAACCGCCTGTACTATCAACCCTATACGATTTTTATCAATTAAAACGCAATGCACAGAAACTGAATAAACAACTGCATTTTAAACTCATCCATTGCCGCAGTTACATCCCTGCTTTATTGGGTTTGTGGTTTAAAAGGGAATACGGAATACCGTTTTTGTTTGATATGCGCGGCTTCTGGGCCAATGAACGTATAGATGGGGGCCTGTGGAATTTGAAGAACCCAGTTTTTAAAACTATTTATAATTTTTTTAAGAAAAAGGAAATTGAATTTTTGAACGAATCAGCTGCGGTAATTTCACTTACCGAAGCCGGTAAACTGGAAATAATGCAATGGCCGAAGGTTAATGCAGGCGCAGGCAAAATATCGATTATTCCCTGTTGTGTAGATACCGAAAGTTTTAATCCTGACGTGGTGTCGCCTGTTAAGCAAAAAGAACTTAGAAAGCAGCTTAATATAGCTGAGAGCGATTTTCTACTGGGTTATCTGGGGAGTATCGGTACCTGGTATATGCTCGATGAAATGCTGCAGTTTTTTGCGGCACTTAAAAAAAGCATCCCTCATGCTAAATTACTTTTTGTTACCCAGGATAGCGCTGCAGAAATTATGCAAACTGCTGCAAAATATAATCTCCTCAATACAGATATAATTATAACCAGCGCCGAAAGAAAGCAAGTTCCATTAATGATAAGTTTGTTTAGTTATGGGTTGTTTTTTATTAAACCAGCCTACAGTAAAACGGCCAGCAGCCCAACCAAGCAAGGCGAAATTATGGCCATGGGTATACCTGTGGTTTGTAATTTTGGGGTAGGTGATACCGATAAAATAATAGCGAATTACAATTCTGGCTTAACTGTTATTGGAGATGGGTATGATGATGTAATACAACAAATTGTGTCAGGTATTAAATTCAATAAACAAAGTATTAGAGCTGGTGCGTTAGATTTCTTTTCCTTAATCAATGGAGTAAAAAAATACAGCATGGTATACCAGGATATTATTGATAAAAAGGACGTAATATGAGTATGAAAATACTTTTTATTGTTCCCTATCCGCATGATACGGCCCCTAGTCAACGGCTTAAATTTGAGCAGTATTATGAAAGTTTTGAGAAAGCTGGGTATGAAATTACCACTTCATCCTTTATAGGCAGGCAGTTCTGGCAATTTATTTACAAAAAGGGATTTTATTTAAAAAAGGCAGCTTACACTTTAACGGGTTATTTAAAACGTTATGCGCTTTTAGCAAGCGTAAGCAAGTACGATATTGTTTACATCCATTTATGGGCTACTCCATTTGGCTTGCCGATAAATGAATGGTTGCTCCGCAAATTATCAAAGAAAATTATTTATGATATTGATGATCTGATATACAAAGCCGATTCGAGCCCCAATAATAAGTTCATCAGCTTTTTTAAAACAAGCGCTAAGGTTAACTTTTTAATGAAGCATGCCGATCATGTGCTGGTAAGTACAGATAAGCTTTTGGAATATACACGCAAGCTCACCACCCATGTAAGCTTGATCCCAGCCACTATTGATGTCGAAAAATATAAACGCGTTAATGTTAAAAAGAATGATCGTATCGTAATTGGCTGGAGCGGCAGCCATACTACCAGCAAATACCTGCACTTGCTCGATGGTGTATTAAAAACGCTTGTTGATGAATATAATGTTACCATAAGCGTAATGGGCGACAAAAATTTTGAAATACCCGGATTGGAAGTTGAACTGGTAGAATGGAGCGCAGAAAGTGAAATAGAGAACCTGAAGCAATTTGATATCGGCCTGCATCCCATGCCCAATGAAGAATGGGTTTACGGCAAAAGCGGCGGTAAGCTGGTGCAATATCTTGCGGCTGGTATCCCGATAGTTGCATCGGCAATAGGGCCTAATTTTGTAGTTATTAAAGAAGGCTATAATGGTTTTTTAGTCAATAGTAACGAAGAATGGATAGCTAAGCTAAAATTGCTCATAACTAACGAAGCCCTGAGAAAGGAAATGGGCAAAAATTCAATAACATGTGCCGAGCAACTATACTCGGTAGAAGCTAACTTGAATAAGTACCTCTCCGTATTTAATAGCAAGTAAAAATTAATTAAATGCTTGCAGGTAATTCTTCGGGTGCAGCTTGTTCTTTATTTTCAACCGGCTCTTCTTTATTTTTAAAAATCAGGATCATTAAAAACAACATGTAAAAAGGCGTGCAGGGTATTTTATACCTTGAAAGAGAGCCGAAATTATAGGTAGATACGCCTACAATAAATGCAAAAAGTAATGTAAACGTTAAGCACATGATGAGATTTGGGTCACGGTAAATATCTCTGATGGTTTTAAACGGGTTGCGGGTAAATAGTAAATATAAGGTGAGTAAAAGTACTCCAGTGGCTTCGGCAGAGTTAAAAAGTTGAATAATACTCTTAGACTCCCAGGGATACGGCCTGAACAGTGCCACGTTTACAGCAGGGACAAACATCTTTAAAATTCCGCTCACTGAAGGATCAAAATCGCCAAGGTTGTAAGCAGAACCATCCTGTGCCAGTGAAACCGAAAGCAGATAATCTTTTTGATGCTCTATGGTCTCAATCACATCCTCCGGGTTAACTGTAAAACTGTTTAAGGCTCTTTTGCCCATATAGAAACCAACAAGCGCAATTAAAGTAAAAAGCAAATAAAATTTTAATCGGGCGCCAGATTTTGAAGCCTTCTTTTTATATGCCAGTATAATTTTTAGAATTAATACAGGTGCCAGCATAACAATTATGTATGCCTTTATAGTTACTAAAAGATAAACTGCTAACAATAGCAGCATCAGCAGTATCAACCTAAAATTTCTTTTCTCGAAAAGGATATAAGTACAATAGCATAAACACCCGATAGAGAACATGCAAAAACTATCTTTATATAAGCCAGAGCCCCATACTACGGGGCCGGGCATAAATAAAACTGCTATGGCTATCTTTTTAATCAGGTGGGTATACTGTTGTGCAAAAGAGATAAATAACAGCCACATGCCAATAAATGAGATAACAGCAACTAATATGCTTATTATTAAATATTTAGTAAAGCAAAATAGGCCTAAAAAGGCACCAAGACATGCTACTGTATAAGAAGAGGGGTCATTATACCAATACATCTGCGACAAAGCCATGCTGTCTGTCAAATTTTGTTCATCTGCATGGTGCGTTATCAGCCTGAACCAGGTGTCGGGGGCAGTAAATAAGGTTGAATTTATAATATTAGAATGATAAAAGAAGTTGAATGAATCGCCCCCGCCATAATAGTACCAATAAAACATGGCTATAAACATGGATCCTAAAATTTTTGCGGTTAGGCCGCTTATGAAGTATGGGCGATATTCATGCCCTTCGGGGTAAAATTTATCACGATAATAATAAGCAACCTTATAAATAAGCCACAAATAAAAAGGTAATAAAATATAATCAAGCGCGGTAATGCCCTCCATGTTATCAGTAAAGTTAGTGCCTATCTATAGGGGTAAAATAACAAATATAAATGTGTATCGGGTTGAATAAAACTAAAAATCAAATTTTGATTAATATACGGTATGCTTTATAGGTTATATAAAGAAGCAAGCATTTCCTTGCAACTATTTTACAAATGAAAGCTAGTTAATATGAATAAAATGAATATTTATTTTAATTGTGAAAATTGAAAATATATTCTTCAATTTGGATAAACCTAAACAATTTGCAATAAGCGCGGGAAAACCGGGCTATACAAATCGATATTCTAATTTATGCCCAAAATATTAAGGGTGCTAAACAGATTAAATGTTGGCGGCCCCACTTATAATGTAGCTTATTTATCCAGGTATATTGATACTCAATATCAAACTACCGTATTGGCCGGTATAAAGGAGACTCATGAAGGCAGCTCTGAATATATATTAAAAGATTTAGGTGTTGATTATGAGTTTGTGCCCGATATGTTTAGAAGCATCAATCCGGTAAAAGACCTTCTGGCGTTTAAACACATACGAGATAGAGTAAAAGAATACAGACCAGACATTGTACATACACATGCCGCAAAAGCTGGTGTATTAGGCCGCTTGGCTGCATATCATAGTGCACACAGGCCCAAAGCTATATTGCATACTTATCATGGTAACGTATTCGATGGTTACTTTTCGCCTGTAAAAACAAAGGTTTTCTTAGCTATTGAACGCTATCTGGCTAGTATTAGCAATGCTATTATTGCCATTAGCGATCAGCAGAAGTACGATCTTGTAAATAAATACAATATCGCACCGGCCGATAAGGTACATGTAATAAGGCTTGGCTTTGATTTAGATAAATTTACGACGGATAATGCCGAAAAGCGTCAGCGTTTCAGGCAATTTTATAGCATTGCCGATGACGAGGTTGTAATAGTGATTACAGGCAGACTGGCACCCATAAAAAATCACTTTTTATTTATTGATGCATTAACAATCCTCAAAAAAGCTAACCCCACCCTTAAGTTTAGGGCATTTATAGTAGGCGATGGTGAACTGATGGAGCCTATATTGCAGAGAATCAGTAATTCTGGCTTGACATTTTCGAAAGCAAATGAAAACAATTATGCCTCAGATGTAGTATTTACTTCGTGGCGTAAAGATATTGATGTAATAAATGCAGGGGCTGATATTATCGCGCTTACTTCGTTGAATGAGGGTACGCCGGTAAGTATTATAGAAGCCCTGGCATCAGAAAAAGGAGTAATATGTACTGACGTGGGTGGGGTGAAGGATGTTGTGAAGGATGGATACAGCGGATTTTTATGTGAACAATCGGCAGACCGTTATGCATCCAAACTCGAAGAATTGATTGTGAATAAAGAGCTTAGGCATACTATGGCGGCAAACGGAAAAAAATTTGCGCTGCAGAATTATTCTTATAATCGATTAGTTACTGAAACTCAAGACTTATATAAATTTTTGTTAGATTAGATATATTAATCTGAGGTTAAATATATCTACTATTATAAATATAACCGTATACCATGATTAAAATTTTAATAACAGGGGGTGCTGGTAATGTTGGTGGTGCTCTTGCATGCCATCTTGTTCAAAAAAAACAATACCACGTCGTTGTAGCAGATAACCTGATAACAGGATCGTTAAAAAATTTGCCGAAAGAACAAGACAACTTTACTTTTATAAAGTGTGACGTAAATAATTACAATGACTTGTCGGCTGTTATGCTGGCATTTAAATTCGATTATGTATTTCACTATGCAGCCCTTGTAGGTGTAAAACGAACGCTAAGCCATCCGATATCGGTTTTACAAGATATTGAGGGAATAAAAAATATACTCAATTTATCAAAAAATACAGGTGTAAGACGCGTATTCTACTCTTCATCATCAGAAGTTTATGGCGAACCTGTTGAGTTTCCGCAAAATGAGCATACAACACCCTTAAATTCAAGGCTGCCTTATGCCATAGTAAAAAATGTGGGTGAAGCATTTTTTAAATCGTACCATCAAGAGTATGGCCTTGATTTTACAATTTTCAGGTTCTTTAATACTTACGGGCCAAAGCAAAGCAATGATTTTGTAGTATCTAAGTTTATTGAATCGGCCATGAATAACCAGGATATTACCATTTATGGTGATGGCCTGCAAACCCGTACATTTTGTTATATAGATGATAATATTGAAGCTACAACTAAAATATTTGAAGAGTCGCTCTATTTAAATGAAGTGATAAATATTGGGAATTCGAAAGAAATTAGTGTAGTTGGCCTGGCCGAAAAAGTAATTAGAATTACGGAGTCGTCATCATCACTAATACATCTTGACCCATTAAAAGAAGGGGACATGACGCGCCGCCAACCCGACAATTCAAAAATGTTAAGAATTTTAAACCGCGATTTATTAACCGTAGAAGAAGGTATTGCCAAGATACTGCAACTTAAATATAGTTTAATGAGCAAATAATCTACCAACATGTCTTTTTTGTTAAAGCCGGTTATTACAGGCATTGTATCATTAATTGCTTGTTTGGCAATTACTCCGCTAATTATAAAATTAGCAACCTATAAAGGCTGGGTTGTTTACCCAAGAAATGATCGCTGGCATAAAAATCCAACAGCGTTGATGGGTGGCATTGGTATTTTCGCAGCCTTTAGTATTGCCATACTTAGTACTGATTTTGCTCATATCCCTTGGTTACTTTACGGTGCCGCAACAGCCATGTTTTTAACTGGCCTTATTGATGATATTTGGGAGTTAAAACCTGTAATTAAACTTTTGGCCCAAATAGCCTGCTCTTTTGTATTAATTTATGAAGGCTTTATGTTTGGCGGAGGGCTACTTGGCTGGGCAGCTATACCTTTAACTTTTATATGGGTAATAGGCATCACCAATGCCATTAATCTTTTAGATAATATGGATGGCCT
>CAHJXH010000210.1 GCA_903644075.1 Sphingobacteriaceae bacterium
TCCGCCTATCGGCGGACGGCATGACGGGCGGAGAGAAATCTCCAACTGCAACCATTCACCCAATCAACATAATCAACCACTCACCAACCCATTACCGAAATTATTTGATATTTTTGGTTAATCATTAGCGCTTACATTGGAAACCTACTTTTTCAGAAGCATACCTGCCAAGTACCGTACCGGGTATCGTAAGTATTACATGCTGCAAAATTTAAAGGCAGTGTACATTGCCGCACTTATATTTTTTGCATTAAATGTAATTTTGAGATTGTTTTACACCTTCCTTTCCGAAGGCTTAACACACGCACAAAACTTCCCGGAGTTTAATATTACCAACTGGATTTATATTGGTATTACGCCAATTTTTATCCTGATCAGCAATCACCAAATTGGCCTGTTTAATAAAAACAAAAGACTGAACAAAGCTTTTTCACTGACCATTATCCTGTTTTGTATTTATTTAATTACAGGCGGTTTGGTATCGAGCATTATAGCCACGCACGATCCGCGGAATAGCCTTGTCCTGTACCTGTTCGCTATTTTTGTGGTAGCTGTAGTGTTTTTGTTTGAGTATGAAGATACCCTTGCACTTACCATTGTTACCGAAATACTGTTTACAGCAGCCCTGTTTTATTGCAATGTGGATAGCACGGAGATTATTTACAATCAGCTGATCTCGGCCTTTGTGCTGGCCGGTTTTTTCTTTATGTCTAGGTATGCTTACTCTTTTAGAGCGATGCATTATTTGCAGCTTAACGAGATTAAGGAGAAAAACGCCGAGATTGAAAAAGCCAGCGCGTTCAAAAACGAAGTCTTGGGCATGGTAGCTCACGATCTGCGTAACCCCATCGGTGCCATTGAATCGGTAACGCTGATTATGGAGCTGGATGAAATGGACGATGATACGGCCGATAACGTGTACATGATTAAAGCTTCGTGCACAAAAGCAATGTCGATCATCAACGACCTGCTCGAGGTTGCCAAAAACGACAGCAGCGATGTTATAGAAACCCAACGGTTGGAGCTAAACCAACTGCTGCGCAACATCATAGAGATGTGGCGTTTCAGGGAGAATATCAAAAACGAGATTATCCTCACCAGTAACCAGCCCGAAGTTTTTGCTGCAATTAACGTTGAGAAATTTCAACGGGTAATTGATAACCTGATCAGTAATGCCATCAAGTTCTCGAAGGAAACCGACAAGGTTGAGGTTAACGTAACCCAAAGCAAAACAGGCATCCTGGTTGAAGTGAAAGACTACGGCCTCGGTATCCCTAAAGAAATGCTGCCCCACATCTTCGAACGCTTCTCTAAAGCAGGCCGCCAAGGTATCCGCGGCGAACAATCAACCGGCCTCGGCTTAAGCATTGTGCGCCAGATTGTAGAAAAACACCACGGGCAAATTGAGGTGCAAAGCGATGAGAAAAAGGGATCGAGCTTTAGGATTAGTTTGCCGCAAGTAGTTTAAGCCTTACGTCATCCCGAACTTGTTTCGGGATCCCACAGGACAGGTAGCAGACTTTGTATATCGCAGACTTAGCAAGTGGGGTGCTGGAACAAGTTCAGCATGACGGGTGGAGAGATTGGCTTCAACTCAATCAACCACTCACCCAATCAACTATTCACTGCCAGCAGCGTAAAACTTCTCGCTAAAATTCACCAGATATAACTCCTGCCGGGCACGGGTGCAAGCCGTGTAGAGCCAGCGGAGGAAATCGGTATTTACCATTTCGTCGGTCAAATAACCTTGATCAACAAAAACGGCATCCCACTGGCCGCCCTGGGCTTTATGGCAGGTTACTGCATATGAGAATTTGATTTGCAGGGCATTGTAGTACGGATTCAGTTTTAACTCGTTGAGCTTGGCCCGGCGGTTTAGGATATGTTCGTAATCCTTCATCACCTCGGTATAAAACTGCTTTTGATCGGTTGATGATAGCGCAGGCGATTCGGCGGTGAGCGTATCCAGCATTACCTTGCATTCTATGGTGCGTTCTTCGGTATAATCTAAAAACTGCAGTTGCACATCGGCAAACCGTAAGCCATACATTTCTTCGGTGCGGCGTACACGTTTAACAATGGCCATATCACCGTTGGCAATAAAGCCAGTACTGTCGTCTTCCTTGTTATCCTGTAGCCAGAAGTAATTGTTGCGCACCACCATAATCTGGTCGCCACCGGTGAGTTCTTCTTCGCGATACAAAATCCGGTTACGGATCTGCTGGTTATATAAATTAGCGTTTTTATTAGACCGGCAAATGATCAGCGTATTCTCTTTACCATACTTGCGGTAGGCATATTCCAGGCCTTCGTCCAAACGCTCACCTGTCATCCGGTAAACGTCTTTAAAGCCTTTGGTGGTAAACTGGGGAAACATTTCCTGCCCCTGGCGGATAATATCGCGAATGCCGGTTACATTGTACAAGATGCCCGATTTCTTTTGTTGTCGAAGTACGTCTGTCAGCTCATAACTGTGGATCTCCAAGCCGTAATTGTCCTTCATCAGCTTCGCATCTAGCGCCGGGCTATACTCAGATCCTACCGGTGGTAACTGTGCTGTATCACCCACCAATAGCAATTTACAGTTCTGGTTATTGTACACATACTCAACCAAATCGTGCAGTAAGGTGCTGTGCCCAATCCCGCCCATTTCGTCGGAGATCATCGAGGCCTCATCCACAATAAACAAGGTATCCTCGGCCAGGTTAGGTGCAGGCATAAATCCTTCATCAATATTCATGGCCGATTTTTTACGGTAGATGCGCTTGTGAATGGTAAAAGCCTTACGGTCCGAATAACTTGTGATTACCTTGGCAGCACGCCCAGTTGGCGCCATCAGTACCGATTTAAAGTTATAATACTTCAGAGCCTTCACCAGCGCGCTTACAATGGTAGTTTTACCTGTACCGGCATATCCCTTTAAAATAAAGCAATCGTAACCCGTGTTGCTGCGCAGAAAGCTATCCAGCTTTAAAAACAGCTCGGCCTGCTGCTCGGTAGGCTCATGCGGAAATGCTTTAACAATATAATCAACAGCGGACATGGAGTCGTTAGTTATTGGGTTACTGAGTTATTAGTTTGGGCGCAATTTATTAACTTAATAACAAATAACTTAATCCCATACAATCAATAACCATTAACCTAATAACTCAATAACCAACAATTAACCAATTTATACTACATTTGCCCATAGCATGACCAGCCACTCTAAACTGTATTTTAGTGATGATTTTAGCCCCGAGAAGGCTAAAGATTATACCCTCTTAATCCAGATCAGAAATACTGATTTCTCTTTTGCCGTGGTTTACCAAAACGCACTGTTGGCCTGGGGCAATGGTTACCCGTTAAGTGAACTGATTACGCCTGCCGATTTTATACATTTCCTTACGCCTACCGATTATCAAAAGGTTATTATTGGCCTAACACCATTGGTTTTCAATATCATACCGAAACCATTATACCAGGAAAAGCACCTGGTACAATTAGTTAAATTGTTAGATATTAGCGAGACTGATAAAGTTTACAGCCAAACCCTCGATACCGATAACCAGGTTGTATTTAAAGATAGTAATGAGGTTTTACCGACGTTAATAGCCCGCTATCCTAATCACCAGATTGTATTTGGCTACAAGGGATGGCTCGAAGCAATTGTTAAAACCGAGCCGGTAGTTACCAACCTTTACATAGACGTACAAGCTACAGAAGTTCATTTTGCTTATTTTAAAGAAAGCAAACTACGCTTCTACAACAGCTTCATATACGCCGACCCTAACGACCTGGCCTATTTTACAGCTCTTACCACTAATGAGCTGCAGTTACAACCCGAAGATACCCATCTGGTAATAAGTGGTGATGCCGATATTAGCCTGGGCAACCTGAAAGATTTTTTCCCTCATATAGATACTAACCCTATTGAGCAATTGCAGCAGCTGCCTAGTGGCATTACTGCACAACAATTGCTGTCGCTTGCTGCTTTAATGTTATGCGCATAATTGGTGGTAAACTAAAAGGATTAAAGCTTAACCCTCCAGCCAATTTGCCGGTGCGGCCAACTACCGACAAGGCTAAGGAAGCCCTGTTCAACATCCTGCAAAACCAGGTTGAGTTGGAGGGTATTAAAGTGCTCGACCTTTTTACCGGTACCGGAAACGTAGGTTTCGAATTTGCGTCACGCTATGCCGAATCTGTTTTATGTGTAGACAGAAGCTTCCACTGTGTAAAATACGTTGCCGATATGGCCAAACAGCACAAGCTTGATAACATCAAAACCTTTAAGGCCGACGTTTTTAAATACCTGGAGCAGGAAACAGAGCAATACGATATTATTTTTGCCGACCCTCCGTACGACATTAGTCGCATCCCGGAGATCGCAAGCATTGTGTTTGAACGAAATCTTTTAGTTGCTGATGGACTGCTGATTGTAGAACATCAATCGATGCAAAACCTGAGCAACCATCCTGCTTTTACAGAGCAAAGAAGATATGGCCATTCGTCGTTCTCATTCTTCACAAAAACAGCTTAACTTTAAGCCAATAAATCAGCCCTATGAAAATAGCCCTGTTTCCCGGTTCGTTTGATCCTGTTACCAAAGCGCATGTTGATATTGTTGAGCGTTCGCTGCCTTTATTCGATAAAGTGTATATCGGAGTTGGCGCAAACAGCTCTAAACAAGGTTTTTTAAGTGTGGCTAAACGCGAAGAATTACTGCGTGCTGTATTTGGCTACGAACCAAAACTCCACATTGTGGCTTACGAGGGTTTAACGATAGATTTTTGCCGCAGTATTAATGCGGCTTACATGATCCGCGGGATCCGTACCGTGTCGGATTTTGAATATGAGAAGGCCATCGCACAAATGAATCATGCGCTGGCCCCCGAAATTGAAAGTATTTTTATTGTAAGCAAACCGGGTTACTCCTCTATCAGCTCAACCATTGTACGCGAAATTTTGAAATACAACGGCGACGTAAGCAAGTTTATCCCAAAGGCTGCTCTTGACTGTCTGTAATCAGATGACTAACAATCATTACCTCCACAATTGAAGGGAAGGTATTATGCAGTATCTCCGCAGTATGTTTTTTATCAAACCAGCGGGCTTCGGTTATCCCCTCTTCTAACTGGGGCACCAGCTTAGCTTTACCCTTATACTTCATTTTATACCAGTGCGATTTTTTAATTACCACCTGGCCTTTAATTACGTAAGCGTGGTAAGTTTTGCAAATTTTAGCGCCCGATTTATCGATCTCGATTCCGCACTCCTCTTCCACCTCGCGCACAGCACCCATCCGCACAGTTTCGCCTTTTTCCAGCTTGCCTTTGGGTAAATCCCACTTATCATTGCGGTAAATAAAAAGGTATTCGCCTTTTTTATTCTTAACAAGGCCGCCGGCAGCTTCAATTAAGGGTATGCTTTTAACCACCTTTTTCAGGAAAGCTTTTGCGTCGTCGGTTACGATAAAGAAAGTGTGTTTGGCAGAATTTAACACTTCGTAATAAGTTTTGGCAAAGTCAAATTGCTGTGTACCAATTTGATCCGTATCAGCCGAACTTTCGGGTGCAGATTCTGTGATAATTATCGCCTTATCGTTGATATAAATTCTGTAGTTTTGAGCCATGTTTAATAAAACTGAGATTGAACAGCAGGTAGCTGAATTTCTGCTGCAAATTAAAGCAATAAAACTACAACCTAATAATCCTTTTACATGGGCATCGGGTTGGAAGTCTCCTATCTATTGCGATAATCGAATTACACTTTCGCATCCGTCTATCCGTACCTACATCCGCCAGCAATTAACGGCACTGGTATCGGAAGAATTTGGCGTTGTTGACTGCATTGCCGGCGTGGCCACAGCGGGCATTCCGCAGGGTGCATTGGTAGCGCAAGAACTGGGGTTGCCATTTATTTATGTGCGCTCAAAACCCAAAGAGCACGGTACAGGTAAAATGATTGAGGGCGAAATTATAACAGGCCAGCGTGTTGCTGTAATTGAAGACCTGGTATCAACCGGTAAAAGCAGTTTGGCTGCCGTTGAAGCCCTGCGCGAAGCCGGGTACAACGTAGCAGGCCTGGCCGCTATATTTACTTACGAGCTTAATGCATCTATCGAGAACTTCAAGAACGCAAAATGCCGTTTCTCAACCTTGTCAAACTATACTGCACTTTTAAAATATGCCGAGCAACATGGCGATATTAAAACTGCCGACCTGGAAGTTTTGAAAAAATGGAGAGAAGACCCATCAACCTGGGGCAAATAGTTACAAATAATTTTATTTATAAATAGAAAAAGTCCGTATGGCCAAACCATACGGACTTCGTTTTATATCGCTGGTGTTAAATTGATGTTGACCCCATCAGATCAATTTAACCGTATACGGTTAGTATACTTTATTTTGGCCCATCTTGTAAACGGCAACAACTACATTTGCAACCACAAGACCTACAATTAATGCTGTCATCTTATTTCTTTTAGTTTAATTTCAGAATAAGTTAGGCAAACGTTATTCCAAAAAATTTATAATTGGTTATTGGTATAATATCTAGTACGGCAATTTTGTTTTTCATGTTTCGTTAAAGTTAATTTAACTTACAACCTGTAAGTGTATTCCAAAACTCAAAAGCGCATTTTTATTAATAAATTGCTATAAAAACAGCCCTTTTAACGGGTATTCTTATAAAATACTGTTAATTAACGTACCTTTGTATTAATTAAGTTTAAGGCGAAAAAATGATCACGGTATCCAATTTATCCTTACGTTACGGTAAGAGAACTTTATTTGAAGAAGTTAATTTAAAATTTACACAAGGCAACTGTTATGGCATAATTGGTGCAAATGGGGCAGGAAAATCCACATTCTTAAAGATCTTATCGGGGGAAATTGACCCCACTTCGGGGTCTGTGAGTTTTTCCCCGGGTGAGCGTATGGCTGTATTAACACAAAATCACTATGCGTTTGATGAGTATCCGGTTATTGAAACCGTATTGATAGGCCATAAGGAGTTATACAGCATCATGAAAGAGAAAGATGCCATTTACCTTAAAGAAGATTTTACCGATGCCGACGGCGAACGTGCCGGCGAGCTCGAAAACTTATTTGCCGAAATGGACGGCTGGAATGCCGAGAGCAATGCTGCTACCCTATTGAGCAACTTAGGTATCACAGAAGACCTTCACTATAAATTACTAAAAGAGCTTGACGGTAACCAAAAGGTACGTGTGTTACTAGCACAAGCACTGTTTGGCAAGCCGGATATCCTTTTACTGGATGAGCCTACCAACGATTTGGATATTAACACCATTAGCTGGCTGGAAGATTTCCTGGCAGGCTATGAGGCTATTGTATTGGTAGTATCACACGATAGGCACTTCCTGGATACCGTTTGTACCCACGTTGTGGATATCGACTTTAGCAAAATGACTGTTTACACCGGTAACTACTCGTTCTGGTACCAATCTAGCCAGTTGGCTTTGAAACAACGCTCTGACCAGAATAAGAAAACTGAGGATAAGGTTAAGGAGTTGCAGGAGTTCATCCGTCGATTTAGCGCCAACGCTTCTAAATCGAAACAGGCAACCAGCCGTAAAAAGGCTTTGGATAAGATTAACCTCGACGAGATCCAGCCATCGAACCGTAAATACCCGGCTATTATGTTTAACCAGATGACCCGCGAAGCAGGTGATCAGATCCTTCAGATTGAAGGCTTGGGCAAAACAGCCAATGGTGAGGTATTATTTGAGAACCTGAACTTAACTGTAAACAAGGGCGATAAAATTGCCATGCTGTCGCAAAACAGTTTGGCTACTACTGCCCTGTACAAAATACTGTCTGGCGAGGATACCGATTACCGCGGAAGCTTTAAATGGGGTGTTACCATTAACATTGCCGAAATCCCGATTGATAACGCCGAGTTCTTTAAAGATAAAGATGTAAACCTGATCGACTGGCTGCGCGAATACTCACCAGGCGAAAAGGATGACCAGTTTATCCGCAGCTTCCTGGGCCGTATGTTATTTACCGGCGAAGAAGTATTGAAGAAAAGCACAGTACTATCAGGTGGTGAAAAAATGCGCTGTATGTTTAGCCGCATGATGCTACAACAAGGCAACATGCTGCTGTTCGATGAACCAACCAACCACCTGGACCTGGAATCAATCACCGCCTTAAACAACGGTATGAAGGATTTTAAAGGCACCATGCTGTTTACCTCACGAGATCATGAGATTACCGAAACGGTTGCAACCCGAGTGGTAGAACTTACCCCTAACGGTACCATCGACAAACTAATGACCTACGACGAATACATTAACAGCGACGTTGTTAAAAAACAACGCGAAGAGTTATATGCTATGGCATAATTGCTTTTAGCCTTATAGAAACGGCCGCTCGAATGAGCGGCCG
>CAHJXH010000211.1 GCA_903644075.1 Sphingobacteriaceae bacterium
TAGGCCCTAAAAATATCCGTGTAAACGTTGTTGCACCAGGCCCGGTAGAAACTGAAGGTTTTGTTACAGCCGGTGTTAAAGGCAGCGAAATGGAAGCACAATTTGTTGCAGCTACCCCGCTTTCACGTATTGGCCAGCCGCAGGATATCGCTTCTGTAGTTACCTTCCTGGCATCTGATGCTTCGGGATGGATCACTGCAGAAAGGCTTGTCACCTCTGGTGGGTTGATCTAAGTTATTGAGTTATTGGTTTTAATTCAATAACCGCCATATTTTGTCATTCTGAATGTAATGAAGAATCTTCTTCGATAGCTTACAGTGTGCATAGTGCAGAAGATTCTTCGCTATCGCTCTGAATGACAAAAGGTCTAAAAAACAAAAGCCTCCCGATGTACCGGGAGGCTTTTTAAGTTTATAATGGGATTTAAAAATATGCTTAGAAAACTATTGAATCAGGGCAATAACCTGGTAACTCAATAATCAACAACTACCTACATTCTCGCATTAAACACAGGCTGTGAAGTTGTATCCGGCACTGCAAAATTTGCAGCGAGGTTAGTATTTAAATATTTTGAATTATAGTTATTATCTGAGCCGTTGATAAACAATACTGTTTTACCTTTCAAGGTAGCAATTACCTGATCAATAACCATTGGCGATACTGCAGGGCAGCCAAAGCTGCGGCCTATGCGGCCTAATTGGTTAATGGTGTTCTGGCATACATAATCTGCTGCGTGTAATACGATAGAACGTTCGCGGGCTTTATCATTAAAGCCGTTATCCATACCATCTAAGCGTAACGAGCGGCCATGTTTACCCATGTAAATATCATCGGTTACATAGAAACCCAGGCTGCTTTGATGCGATTCTTCGTTGTTAGAGAAATGATCAGCTAAATCATTACCGCTGCCCTGGCCGTGCGCTACCCAGGTATTTAGTAATAACATTCTGCTTTGCAGGTCAACAATCCACATCCGTTTTTCATGGCTGGGTTTTGTAAAATCTACAACGGTTAAAATATTACTGTTAAAAGGAAGCTTATGTGCCAGTTTCAGGTTATAGAAACCTGTAATTGCTTTTTGGAAAGTACCGAGGTCTAAACCCGAACTTTGCAGTCCGGCACTTTTGTACACATCAGATACCATGTTACCGAAACGTACCTCGCTTGTTAAGGAAGCAGTTTTAGTGGTATTTATTGCATTATTTGCTGTGGTATCAACTGCGGCTTTAAAGCTAACAGTGATTATCATTACCAGGACCAGAACGCTTGTTATCCACCAAAATGTTTTCTTCATTTTTTGCTTTTTGAGTTAATCAATAAGTTTAAAAAAGTTAAAGAGGCTTAAGAGGTTGTTATAATTAGAGCATACAAATATACTCAATATCAGCTAACTAACCGTCACAGCAGTATCATTAATATCCTAAAGTTAAATAATTATTTCAAAAAGCAAAAAACGAAGAAGAAATTATTTCCAGGTTATCTTTTCTTCCAGGGCAACTTTACGCTTACCTTCTGGCTGCACATCAGTATAACCTAAGTAAAGTACACCGATCACCTGGTCAAGCTCGCCTAAGTTTAAAAACTCTTTCATAACAGGTTTTAAAGCCATACCACCAGTACTCCAGAAAACACCGATATTTAATGCAGCAGCACCCAGCAGCAGGTTTTGTACAGCAGCGCCAACAGCAGCAACCTCTTCCCAAACCGGGATTTTAGTCAGTTCGCTGCGTGTCATATAGGTAAGCACTACGTGCGATGCCTTGTTACCGGTATTTTGGAAACCTGTGTAAGTAGCCTCGTTAAAGTTCTCAGCAGGTGTATTGGCTTTGTACATTTCGGCGTGTTGTAAACAAAAATCGGCCGGATTTTCGTAAACCACAAAGCGCCAAGGCTCGGTTAATGCGTGGGTAGGTGCCCAATCGGCCAGCTCAAGCAATGCAGCAACATGCCCGTTAGGGATTTTGTTGCCATTCATGGTTGCCGGTTTTATGGTGCGGCGTTTTTTAATCGTTTCGGCAACAGCCGTAAAAGTGATAGAATCCATATATCGTTTATCGGCATTTTAAGCCGGGGCAAAAATAGTGGAATTATGCTAAAAGGTTGGTAAGGTGAATTAAATATAATTTAATGTAGACCCCGAAATTTCGAATAATGAACATCAAATAATGCAATCAAAAATTTCATTCCCTGCTTGAATTTAAAGACTTACTTTGTAGTATATTCCTGAGAATATATAGACTTGATTTTATGACTGAAGGTGAAGCTTTAGATGCATTGCAGCGCGTTGTTGGATTAAATGGCGGCGGATTATTTTGGCAATTATTACAGCGAGCAGAAAATTATCATTTTTTTGCAAACCGGGTTAAAAAGCCCCAGCGCGCCTATTTCACTCCGGACGGAAATACAATAAAGTGGTCAGAAGATTATATATGTAATTTACTGACTAACGAAGAAGGACTTCCTTACTTCGAATTTGTAATTGACATGTCTATTAGCGGTATAATTAACGAGTATAATACATTAGGACGGACTTTTTTCTCTGATGATATTCATTTCAGTTTTACGATACACGGGTTTGTGTTCAGAGATCATGGTGTTAATTATGACGACATACGTCTTCTAAACGGCGAGCAAAAATCTCTTTTAAATTTTCATAAATATTTCGAAAAAGAAACCATACGCCTCAAAATTAAATCATTGGAAGAGGGCACATTTCAGGGAGAACACCCTTTCTCTTTTTTTACTCGGATATGGAAACACGTTGATCAAAACAACGAAATCATGGTTGAAGATAGCAGCGGCTATTATTTCGACGAATTGAGCGAGGCTCTAAGGAACTTTCGATATAGTGTCGCCTGTGCAAATATGTGGGGACGTTACACTACAAATTACAAGGTGCATTCTTACGACTTTCAAGGAAGTAAGATTTATCCCGTTCAATTAAATTACTTTGATTACCGATTTTTCTTTTATCTGGAAAGCGCAATCGAGGAACTTTATACATTTTACGAACGGTTGGCATATCTCCTCTATCTTTTTGCTAAGCCACAATCTTTCACTGCACACGCACTATCTTTTCAGAAATTATTTGAAAGCGATTCCCGAAAAGAACTATTTCTAAAATTCCCCCAATTAGAACTTGATTCTAATTTCGTTTGGTTTTCTAAGCGTGCAAAAAAAGAACATCGCAACCTAACCACATATCGTCATCCGCTTGTGCATTATAAAACCGGCAATAATTTCATTAAAGGCTCATATATAGCTTCTTTTAAAAGAATTTGGCTTAATCATGCTGGTGGCCAAGATCAAGAACTGGATAAATTATTTAAGGATATCTCTAAAATCCAGCAATTCGTCAATAGCGAGCTCATCGCTTGTCCCGAAGCATTTGAAAGGATGATACTGCTAATTGAGCATCTATAAAACTGGTGCACAAGTTAATGAACACTACTAAAATGTCTAAAAATTTAGCAAGTTTTCAAAAGTGTTCCGCTCTAAAAACGGAACACTTCAAAACAACTTAATAAATAGAAGGATACTTAGCCGGATTCGCCTCACTCATCATGGCGTAAGCAACTTCGATAATATCATCGGCAGATGGCTTGGTAAAGTAATCACCATCTGAGCCATAAGGCGGGCGGTGTTCTTTGGCGCAAAGGGTTTTAGGTTGTGCATCAAGCTGGTAATAGCCGCCCTGCATTTCCAATACCTTTTGAGTGATATAGGCAGAAGCTCCTCCCGGTACGTCTTCGTCAACCACCAATAGTTTACTGGTTTTTTTTAACGAGGCCAAACTCAGCTGATCGGTATCGAAAGGATAAAGCGTTTGCGGGTCTATCACTTCTATGTTCACACCCATTTGGGCCAGCTCTTCGGCAGCTTCCATTACTATGCGTAGGGTAGAACCGTAAGAGATCACCGTAATATCGCTGCCTTCTTTTATAATTTCGGCTTTGCCTAATGGTACGGTAAAGTCGCCAACGTTGGTTGGGAGTTTTTCTTTTAAACGATAACCGTTCAGGCTTTCGATAACCAAAGCAGGTTCATCACCTCGCAGTAAAGTATTGTACATACCGGCAGCCTGCGTCATATCGCGCGGAACGCAAATATGCAAACCACGTAAGGCGCTCAAGATCATCCCCAATGGAGAACCTGAATGCCAGATACCTTCTAAGCGGTGACCACGTGTACGTACAATAACCGGGGCTTTTTGGCCCCCGCTGGTACGGTAGCTTAATGAGGCCAGATCATCGCTCAACACCGTCATGGCGTAAAGCAGGTAATCCAGGTATTGGATCTCGGCAATCGGGCGCAGGCCACGCATGGCTAAGCCCATCCCCTGCCCTATAATGGTTGATTCGCGAATGCCGGTATCTGTAATGCGCAGATCGCCGTATTTGGCTTGCAAACCGGCAAAGCCCTGGTTAACATCGCCAATGTTGCCCAAATCTTCGCCAAAGGCTACAATGGTTTTATCACGTTCGAAGTTAGCATCGAAACAAGCATTTAATACTTCGCGGCCATCCACCAAACGGGCATCAGCCCCAAATTGCGCAGGGTTAACCGGCACCTTTATTGGCGAATGCGCACTGTTGGTAAACAGCTTGGTATTATAGCGTTCGTGGTTAAGTTTGTTGTTATTGTTAAGCCAGTTAACAAGCGTTTGCTTGACGGCAAAATTTTGTTTAATGGTTAAACGTAGCGTTTTACGTATAGCGCCAATAATATCTTTGCGTCCGGGGTCGATGCATTCACGTAATACCTGTGCTACTTCTTCAACCTCGTCCTGCGCGGTAGCTTCCTGGGCAACGGCATCTATTAGTGATGCAGCTTCATCCAGTTCGGCTTTAATTACGGCACCCAGTTCGTTCCAGGCTTCACGCTGGCAATCGCGTACGTGGGTTTTGGCTTCGGCTTCAATTTTATCAAGCTCCTGCTCGGTAGTTATGGCCGAAGCGATAATCCATTTGCGCATTTGCAAAAGGCAATCGTGCTCGGCTTCCCAGGCCAGTCTTTCTTTCGATTTATAACGTTCGTGCGAACCTGAAGTAGAGTGTCCCTGCGGCTGCGTCATCTCCGTAACGTGAATCAGTATGGGCACCTGTTCGGTACGGCATACTTCAATAGCACGTGCATAGGTTTCGCAAAGGGCAACATAATCCCAGCCACGAACCTTAAATATCTCGTAACCATTGGTACCATCTTCGCGCTGGAAACCTTTTAGTATTTCAGATATATCTTCTTTAGTAGTTTGCAGTTTGGCCGGTACAGAAATCGCGTAAGCATCATCCCATATCGAGATAGCCATAGGCACCTGTAAAACGCCGGCTGCATTAAAGGTTTCCATAAATAAACCTTCGGAAGTTGAGCCGTTACCTATGGTACCAAAAGCAACCTCATTACCATTAACTGAAAATTTTGTGAGATCAGCTAATTCAGGATTATTACGGTATAATTTAGAAGCATAAGCTAAACCCAATAAGCGCGGCATATGCCCGCCCGTGGTCGAAATATCTGATGAGCAGTTCATCGTTTCGGCCTGGTTGGTATAGTTACCATCGGCATCCAGATAACGTGTTGCGTAATGGCAATTCATCTGGCGACCGCCTGATGCAGGGTCTTTTTCTATATCGGGGTTAGCATATAGCTGGGCAAAAAATTCCTTCATGTTGCTCATGCCTGTAGCAAACATAAAGGTTTGGTCGCGGTAGTAGCCTGCACGCCAGTCGCCGGCTTTAAAAGCTTTGGCCATAGCCAGTTGCGCTACTTCTTTACCATCACCAAATATGCCGAACTTTGCCTTACCCGTAAGTACTTCGCGACGGCCGATCAAAGCGGCCTGTCGGCTTTCGAAACCTATACGATAATCATTGATGACTATTTTTTTAAAGTCTTCAAAATTCAGTTCGGCAGAATCAAACCTGTTGGTAGTAAGTTGTGCGGTCTGAGGCATATTATATTTTGATTAGAAGTCAAAGTTATAAAATTGTATTTTGTTATTAACGGCTTTTACAATTGTTTAAACCGTTTACTGTAAAATTTTGGTTTCCGATGAAACATTTTATATTTGTACAAAGTATACAAGGATATGAAAAAGTTAATGATATTATGCGCAGTAATCTTAGGTTTTGCCTTTACTGCTTCAGCACAGACTGATAACAAAGCCGAGTTTAAATTTAACGAAGAAAAGCATGATTTCGGTAAAATCCCTCAAGGTAAACCAGTTACTACCGAGTTCACTTTTGTTAACACCGGCGAAGAACCGTTAATTTTATCTGATGTAAAACCTACCTGTGGTTGCACCATTGCAGATTACACTAAAACCCCTGTTAAAAAAGGCGACAAAGGCATTATCAAAATCACTTACAATGCTGCTGTAGTGGCTCCGTTTAACAAAACCATCATTGTTACATCTAACGCTAAAACCCCTCAAAAATATCTGAACATTGTGGGCGAAGTGGTTGCTGCACCAACATCGAGCAGTAAATAAGTTTGATTAAACACTAAACATTATAAAGAGAGGCGCAAATTGCGCCTCTCTTCGTTTATAGGGCTTGCATCTTTTTGCTAACTTTGTCGCCATGCCGCAAATTTCGCACAAGGGCGAGCAAATGCCCGCCTCTCCTATACGTAAACTAACTCCGTTTGCCGATGCTGCAAAGCAACAGGGCAAAAAGGTTTTCCATTTAAATATTGGCCAGCCCGATATCGAAACCCCGCAAGGGATGCTGGATGCCATACATAACAGCACCTTTAAAGTGTGGGCCTATACGCCATCTGAGGGTACATTATCATATCGCCAAAAACTAACTGAATACTATAATAAGCTGGGCTATAACATTACCCCGCAAAATATTATTGTAACCACCGGTGGATCTGAAGCTATTACCATAGCCATGATGACGTGTTTGAACCCTGGTGATGAGGTAATTATCCCCGAGCCATTTTACGCCAACTACAATGGCTTTGCCTGCCAGAGCGATATTGTAGTGAAACCCATCTTGTCATACATCAACAATGGTTTTGCATTGCCGGAGATCAGCGAGTTTGAGAAGGTAATTACCGATAAAACCAAGGCGATCATTATCTGCAACCCGAATAACCCTACAGGTTACCTGTACTCGAAAGAAGAGATGGAAGAGTTGAGGGCGTTATGCCTTAAACACGATCTGTATTTATTCTCTGACGAAGCTTACCGCGAGTTTTGCTATGATGGCCGCGAGTTTATTTCGCCCATGCATTTGGATGGCTTGGAAGAAAATGTTTTGGTGATGGATACCGTAAGCAAGCGTTACAGCGCATGCGGTGCCCGTTTAGGTTGCCTTATTACCAAAAACGAAGCTGTAATTAAAACAGGATTAAAGTTTGCCCAGGCCCGCCTAAGTGCAGGTATGCTGGAACAAATTGCCGGCGAAGCTGCAGTTGATACACCCGACAGCTACTTTCAAGATGTTAATAAAGAATACACCCATCGCCGTGATGTTTTGGTGAAAGCCCTAAACAGTATGGAAGGCGTTTACTGCCCTAACCCGGGTGGCGCATTCTACGTGGTAGCCAAACTGCCGATTGACAATGCCGATAAGTTTTGCCAATGGATGCTGGAAGAATTTGAACACAACAACCAAACCGTAATGATGGCCCCTGCTACAGGTTTCTACAGCACCCCTGGTGCCGGAACCAACGAAGTAAGAATGGCATACGTTTTGAACAGTGATGACCTGCAAGCCGCAATGACTTGCCTGGAGGAAGCCCTAAAGGTTTATCCGGGAAGAGTTTAGTCATTATTGAAAACTTGTTAAGAGCCTAATGGTTTAGTTTTTGTACATTTGTAACCACAAATCTTAATCTTGTGTTAGGAGTTATTCTAAATGACTAATAACCAATGAAGATGACTACAATAAATGGGGTCGACCGGAATTGACAGGATGGAGATAAGTAAGTAAGCATGCAGCGCGTTGGGTGAATTAGCGCTAAAATCTGAACGCTCAAACTTTCAAATGGCGAAAATACTTACGCCTTAGCTGCTTAATTTAGAATTAACTAGCTTTTGTCCCACCGGTTTTCCGTTTCATCGGATCGGTATACGGGGCATCGAAAGATGAAACTGGCCTGCTTAATGGTGTGCATAGCAGGTGAGATAAAGCACCTAAGGCAGAAGGTATAGGTGAGTAACTGACCTTCCCCTGCCCTACAATTAAACAGTACTAAGCACGTAGAAAGCTTACCTTATACCATGTTTGGACGAGGGTTCGAATCCCTCCGGCTCCACGAGTTATGTTTTAAAGAACATCAAAAACGCTGTAACTGAATGATTTACAGCGTTTTTTGTTTATAGTCCTATCCAAATAAAACCAAATAATCGCATACTTCTGGTGACCTATT
>CAHJXH010000212.1 GCA_903644075.1 Sphingobacteriaceae bacterium
ACAATACACAGGTAACAAATGAGCTGGAATTTGGCTGACCGGTTCCGTTGGTACCGTAATCGGCATATTCGTCGTCAAAATCAATACCATCCAATCCGTAAGTGGTAACCGCGTTGCTTAGTTGCTGTGCAAAAGCGGTAGCGGCTGCCTGTGTAGGGAAGTTGGAAATACCGGCACCCTGATGATTACCCAAGACAGACAACAAAACCTTAATCCCCTTGGCTTGCAATGATTGAATGTAAGTAGCTTTATTATCCAGCACGTTAGTTACCTGTGTATTGTAATATAATACCGCTTGCTGGGTAGTGGTATTATAATTAATGTTTGCTGCAAAAATGATGGCAATATCAAACAATTGCTGCCCGGTAGACAGTTTGTATTTGCCCACATTGCGGATATCATTATTGTTTACTTCAACATAACAAACTCCTTTTGGCCCACTAACACCAATGGCATCAGTTTTTACTTTACTAGCCTCTGGGGTACCAATTGGATTGGCAGAATTTGTATCTTTTTTACAAGCCGAAGCAAACATCAGCATTACTAATGCCGCAGGTACTGTCGCATTTTTTAACAACGAATTACTAAATCTTTTCATAAACATTTTTTGGTTTTTGTATAATTTGGTTATCTGTTGGAGCTGTTTAATTAAGACAGTTAAACTCACATTTTTAATTCATAGGCAATTGATTTTTGAGGTTAAACATAGGGTTGATTGTATCTTATATGGTCAATTAGAACTTTGGATCCGGTCCCATTGTAAACTCCAGCACCCCTCCTTTTAATACATCCTGGTGGGTGATGTATCCTTTAGCATAAGGCTTACCGTTAAGCGTTACGCTTTGGATGTATACATTCTTTTTGCTGTTGTTTTTAGCCTTGATAATGAACTTGCCTGTAGTGGTTGTAATAGCAACCTCATTAGCAGATGGGCTGCCGAACATATACTTGCCGCTGGCAGGATTTGCCGGGTAAAGGCCCGAAATACTCCATACTGCCCAAGCACTCATCTGACCGCAATCTTCATTACCGGCATAGCCATCAGGGTTGTCATGATACATCGAATCAACAATCATACGTACGCGCGATTGGGTTTTCCATGGCATCCCAATAAAATCATACATATAAGCAATGTGGTGGCTTGGCTCGTTACCATGTGCATACTGGCCAATCATCCCGCTTACATCGGGCGACTGGTGTTCACCTGTCATTTTTGAACTTACTGAGAATAATGAATCCAGTTTTTTGGCGAAGTTAGCGTAGCTGCCGTATTTCATAGCCAAACCGGTAACATCGTGCGGTACAAAGAAAGTGTGCTGCCACGAGTTGCCTTCGGTAAACATAGCCTTATCAGGATCGTGCTCAGAATAATAAGGATCAAACGGAACAACCCATTTGCCGTCAGAATTTTTAGCACGTGCGAAGCCAATTTTAGGGTCGAACAGGTTTTTCCATGAGGCAGAACGGGTCATGTAATAATTGTAATCATCGTTATGGCCTAGCTTTTTAGCTACCTGTGCAATACACCAGTCGTCATACGAATACTCTAATGTGATGGTAACGCTGCTGCCGAATTTATCCTGCGGGATGTAGCCGTATTGACGATAGAAATTTGTTCCGCGGATGTTCTGCATCGAGCTTTTCTTCATGGCCTCGTACGCCAGGTTTGCATCAACGCCTTTAATGCCTTTTAAAATAGCATCTGCTAATACAGGGACAGCGTGGTAACCGGTCATACAATTAGTTTCATTGGCGCTGAGGTCCCATATAGGCAGTAGGCCGGTTTCTTTGTAGAATGCCAGCATGGTATTCAGCATACCGGTGTAGCGTTCTGTCTGGATCACCGTAAACAAAGGATTTAAGGCACGGAAAGTATCCCATAAAGAGTACTCGGTATAACGTTGTTGACCGGCCGGCATCTTGTGCACTTCGCCTTTGGCATTCTGGTAACTGCCGTCAGCATCAGAGTATAAAGCAGGTGCCATACAGGTGTGATACAACGCCGTGTAGAAAATGCGTCTTAATTTAGCATCGTCAGTTTTAATCTGAATTTTAGCTAGCTCGTGCTCCCACTTTGCTTCAGCATTTGCTTTGGTTTTGTTGAAATTCCAGCCTTTAACTTCGCCCAATGCGGTGATTGCTTTATCAGTGCTGACAGTCGAAAGGGCAACTTTCAGCATTACTTTGTTGTTAGACTGCGCATCAAATAATAGCTGGCCGATAACCGCAGTTGCCTTAGCTTCTGTGCCGTTTACGTTAGCACCATCGGCATTGAGGTATAATTTCTTAAAAGGTTTTGATGACCGTAGAGCGAAGTAAACACGCTGTGTTTGTGCCCAGCCGGTAGAATAACGATAACCTACAATGGTGGTATCATTAATTTGTTTGATGTAAGTTGCTGTTGGCTTATCCCAGTTAATGTGGAACCCTAAATTGATCTTCACCACCGGCGACACGCCAGCAGGGAAAGTAAGCTCGTGCAACCCACATCTTTCGGTAGTAGTCAACGCTACGTTAACGCCATTATTTAATTTAACCTGGTAATAGCCAGGTGTTGCTTTCTCATTTTTGTGGCTGAATTTAACAGCACCATGATCGGCTGTATCTGTAATCAGATGTGTTTCCGGCATTACAGAAATATCGTACCAGTCGCCAATACCCGTGCCGCTTAAATGCATGTGGCTAAAGCCAACTATAACCGAATCGCTGTAATGGTAGCCACCACACCAGTCCCAACCTTGTGTGCCATTATCGGGACTCAGTTGTACCATTCCAAAAGGCACTACAGCACCCGGAAATGTATGCCCATGCCCACCCGTACCAATAAACGGATCGACATATTTTGTTAAATGGCCTTGCGAAAAGCCTTGTGTACAGCCTACAAAGGCTGCGAGTATCAATAATTTAAAACCTTTAAACATTACTTACTGAATAGATAATTTTTAATAGATAGGTATAAAGTAAAAAACCCTTTTGCAAGGGTTTTTTACTTTATTAATAAGGTTAGTTTTTACTTGCTAAATCCCACCATAAGCGGGTACCGCCGTTGTCGGGACCGCCTAATAGGGTTACCGCCTTTTGTACTTCGGCATTGTTGGTATCATACTCTTTTTGAGAGAATGGTAGCCTTCTGATAAAACCATCAGTACTAATTGTACCCTGGCTGTTATTAATAATTACCCGCATTAATACAGGATAGTTAGTTCTGCGCTGCTCGGCCCATGCTTCATTTCCATCAGGCCATAACGCTAACCATTTTTGCGTAATGATTCGCTCTAAACTGCGCTCATAACTGTCAGCAGGATTCCATTTAATAGTTATGGTACTCAAATCTTTTGAGCCTAACGGTGCATTATTTGTTGCACGTGCAATATCAACAAAAGGTGCTTCTATACTTGTTGCATCGCTTAAGTAATCGCCCAACGAAACACCTGCCTGCTGGAACGAAAGCGTGATACCCTGCTCATAAAAACTTTGAGCAGAACCGCCCATAGCCCATCCGCGTAAAGCACCTTCGGACTTCAGGAAAGATACTTCCGAAGCAGCCATCAGTCTGATCGGCGAAGTATTAGTCATGTTAAACTTACTTGCCGGCGCATACTGGTTTGAGTTATCAAGCTGGATACCATTACGGATACCATGATACGCATTTGTACCTTTTATGGCCAATGTATCCGGGTTTGGTACAAAGTAAGCCGCAAGGCGCGGGTCTTTGTATCCTTTTAAATAAGCCTCCATTGGCGCACCCATGTTAGTATCCATATACTCATAGCATACAGACCATAGTGGGTTGGTAAAGCTTACACCGTTGGCTGCTTTTACATAAGCATTATCGGTATTGGCAGTCATTAACCCTCCGGGATCACTTACTGCTGCTTCTGCCTCTGTTTTAGCTAATGTAGGATTAACCATAGCTATACGAACTGCTAAACGAAGTTTTAAAGAGTTGGCAAATTTTATCCATTCTTTATAATCGCCGGCGTAAACAAGATCATAAGCTTTAAAAGGTGTTGCCCCCGGATGATCTTTTGTGTACTGGGTAAGCGTTTTGATAGCGAAGTCGAGCTCGGTAAAAAAGGTTTGATACACTGTTGCTTGGCTGTCATAAGGGGTTGTAAGGCCACCCGCACCAACTTTGGTATAAGGTATTGGACCATAAACATCCGTTACTCTATGCATTGCGTCCACCTTCAGTATATTTGCAATAGCTAAAAAGTCTTGTGAGGTACTGCCAACCCTGTTTTTAACCTGTACCCAGTTACTCATAATGGTTCCGAAACCAAGGTCAAATGGAGCGGTGTTCCAGCCTGAGTTAAGACCATAAGTGTGGTTATTAGGATTAAAACCCGCATCAGCAGTCATCATAAAACCGGAAAAGATATCTGCGTTTAGATTTTCCTGAACCTGGAAGTTATAGTTTACACTGTTAACTACACCCAACTCCATTGGGAGCATGAAAGCGCCTAATTGTTCGCCATCAATTTTCAATAACGAGTCTGAAGCTGTATATCTGTTGGTATTATACTTTTCAAAATCCTTCGTACAAGAAGATTGGATTAATGTAAAACCCACGCCTGCACAAAGTAACGCAATACCGAATTTTTTATTTAAATATTTTGTTTTCATTTCAATATCAATTTATTAGTTAAAACTGGGCCGAAATTTTGAAACCATAACTTCTAATAGTTGGCAGGTTAAATATATCAACACCCTGGAAACCGTTACCTGTTGACAATGCAGCATCCGGATCGAACGGCGCATTATTTTTCAGGAAGAACAGGTTACGTGCTAAAAGCGATACACCTATGTTTTTAATTTTATCATTAAAATATTTGCCCGGTATGGTGTACCCAAATGATAACTCACGCAATCTGATATTGGTAGCGCTATAAATGTATTGTGATGCAAGGCCGTTTCTGCCGTCGATATTATCGTAAAAGGCTTTAGCATCTACTTTTTTGCCGTTAACATCAACACCACCATTATCACGTGCTTTTGCTGTTGCTGCAGAAACACCATACTGATCAAGCACAGAATTTGTTAATGATACAACCTGGCCACCGAAATGTCCGTCGATCAAAAAGCTTAAATTAAAGTTCTTATATCTGAACTGGTTTTGAAAACCTGCAAGGAAACTTGGGTTATAATTACCAATTTTGCTATACTCTGTTGAACGGATAGGTAAACCATTAGCGTCAACAACGTAGTTCCCGCTGGCATCTTTCTGTAACGTTTGCGAATAGATATCACCGTATGATCCGCCTTTCTGGGCACGTAAGCTATAAAAATCGGTTGATAGTGTTACATAAGGCAAGCTTGAAGCAACGCCGGTAGATGGATCAACATAACTGTCTAAAACCGTTAAGATTTTGTTTCTGTTTAAAGAGAAGTTAACACCTGGTATCCAGCTAAAATCACCAGCTTTAAGCTCGTAGCTTAAAGTAGCTTCTATACCTTGATTTCTAACATTACCACCATTTACATAAAATAAGCTATAAGTAGTTGATGCTGAAGGCGTAATAGAAAAGATCTGATCTTTTGTAAATGATTCATAAGCGTTAACCGTTAAGCTTAATTTATCATTAAAGAATCTCCAGTCGGTACCAATCTCATATGAGTGTGTATTTTCTGGTTTCAATGTGGTAAAAGGCTGTGCTGTAATAGCAGTAGTTGTACCATTGGTAATGGTATACCCTGGGTTAGTTGCATAAGGTATAGCGCTTGCACCATTACCTACTGAGGTAATATTACCGCGCAATTTTGCAAATGACACAAAATCAGGCATTTTAAATATCTGGCTTAAAACAGCAGTTAAACCAACAGACGGGTAGAAATAGTTATCTTTTGGTGTAAATGCTAAACTCGAATCCCAGTCATTTCTGGCGGTAACATCTAAAAAAAGATAGTCTTTATAGCCTAATGTTGCAGTACCAAATAACGATTGTATTTGTTTACGATCTGCATATTGTGTTGGGAAAAACCTCGTGTTATCTATGTTAGCTACAGTAAACACATTGGCAAAATTACCCAGGTACCCAGAGTAATTTAAGCCCTGAGTTTGGTTGTTCTGGATGCTTGCACCTAAGTTTGCAGTAACGCTGAAATTAGAAAACTTCTTATTAAAGTTAGCAATAAAGTCGGCATAAGTTTGGGTTACGCCGGTTGGGTTATAGGTATAACCACCATTAGGGCCAACTATAGTTGTGTTAGAGGTAGCATAGTTTTCTGCCTCATAAGTTTCGTTAGATCTGTCAACCTTTACACGTCCCTGAATATTGAACCAATCTGTAAAAACATATTTTGCAGATACAGTACCCAGCAAACGGCTTAAACGATCCTGATTGTTATTACGATTTACAATCCAATAAGGATTTTGAGTTGCAATATCACCTACCACATAATTAGGAGACCAGTTTTGCGACATCAAATTTCTAACGGGATCATAAATCTCAAAATTTTTGTATTGATCGAAATTAGCTCCTCTTGGAAAGATATATAAAGGCACAATCGGATTAAAATAAAATCCCTGATTAGGTCTGTTATCTACATTTTGAGTAATGTAGTTTGCAGATACATCCAACGTTAATTTATCATTTAAAAATTGGCTACTGTTACGTACAGTAAAATTATATTTATCCAGTTTATTGTTAGGTACTATACCGGTTGAATTAGTACTCTCAAAAGAGAAATAAGTCTGATTGGTTTTAGTACCGGTTTGTACCGACAATGAATTAATAAATGTTTTACCTGTATTGTAAAAATCTTTAGGGTTAAACGATGAAGGCGTAGCCAGCTTTGTGTTAGACCAGCTATCGTTTGAGTTACCGGCAGGATCAAGCTGACCATAGGTATTTTGCATTTCAGGTAATTTGAAAGCATTTTCGAACGTAGTATTGGTAGAGAAGTTAATGGTTGTTTTCCCGGCAATGCCTTTTTTGGTAGTAATTAATACAACACCATTAGAACCTTGGTTACCATACAATGCCGCGGCTGCAGATCCTGGTAATATGGTCATACTCTCAATATCCTCTGAGTTAAGGTTTTCGATACCATCACCCCTATCCTGGCCACCAAAAGCACTCGTTATTTGTGTTGATTGTAATCTTGGCATCGGGATACCATCAATTACAAATAAAGCGTTGTTATCTCCGCTGATAGATTTATTACCACGCAAAACAACTTTGGTTGAACCACCAACACCAGATGAACTACGTGTTATTTGCGCACCTGCCACTTTACCTGACAACGTATTAACCAAGCTTGGGTCCTTCACTGCGTTAACATCACTGCTTTTAAAGGTTTGTACACCATAGCTCAATGTTTTTGATTCTCTTTTAATACCCAAAGCGGTTACCACAACCTCCTGTAAACTTTTTTCGTCGTTTGCTAATACAATGTTAAGCGTAGTAGCATCGCCCACAGTAACTTCCTGGGTTTTGTAGCCAATGTAGCTAATTACAAGCACATCGCCAGGTTTGGTTGTAAGGGTAAACTGGCCCTGGGCATCGGTTTGCGTACCGTTGGTAGTGCCTTTAACAGCTACGGTTACCCCAATAAGCTTGGTACCTGTGTTGTCGCTTACTGTCCCATGTACAGCAGCAGTACCGGTTGTTTTAGTAAAAGCAACCACATTAGCCCTGGTTAATGATCTCGCAACACTTGCAGATTTTGCCATCTGCGGTAATGCAAAAGCACCCGCGGAAGCACAAACCAGCAAACATGTTAGATGTAATGGTTTTTTCATACTCATTAATTGATTTATTAGATTTTTCGTTGATTTAGTTTATACCATATGCTTACACATGGCATGGTTTAGAGTATAGAGCCACTAATACAAAAAATTGCCTACAACAATTTTTATTTTTTTACAGTAGGGTAATTTTGGCTTTACATTAAGGTGTATTATCCACCTTTAATAATCGAATTCCTACCCCTTATTATCGTACTTGCACAGTGTACAGACAGAAGTTTCCCCTATTTAGGGGAAGGCAGAGGCATTGCTAATGCTACATTCTTTAATAAGGGGTATAATTTAGGTTGATGAAATTCATTGAGATCTGGCTTCCCGAAAACACTAACAAAAAAGGCCGGGGAGTACTCAATTCCCCGGCCACAACTAAAAATCCAATACTCAGTTTAAATGTTCATTAAACCCATTAACATGTGAGACCTGAAATACACGACTGCGAACCGGGCATTTCATTATAATACTAAAGCCCGCATAGCGTTAAATTGCCTACAGAAATTTTATTTTTATAAAAACTTAACTCATATTTGATTTTGTTAACCACTTTGCTACCTTGCAAAATCATTTTAGCAAAATACCTACTTGTAAAACATCCTAAAA
>CAHJXH010000213.1 GCA_903644075.1 Sphingobacteriaceae bacterium
TAGATACCATTAGCACGGCGGCCAAACATGTATTTATCTTCATAGCCTTCAACCTGGCCAGATGCGCCAACGCCTAAGTGGTGGTCCATCAGGTTGTGGCCTAACTGGCCGCTGCTGCTGCCTAAACCATCAGGCCAAATATCAGTAGCCGAATTTTGTAAGATCCAGGCGGTGTTTATGGTCGATGCATTCAGGAAAATGATCTTCGCGTTGTATTCGTAAGTTTTATTGGTTTCGGCATCCAGTACCTCTACCCCTTTTGCTTTTTTAGTGTCTTTATCGTACAATACTTTGGTTACGATACTCCATGGGCGAAGCGTTAAGTTACCGGTTTTCATAGCTGCAGGCAATGTTGATGATTGCGTGCTGAAATACGCCCCGAACGGACAACCTAACCAGCATTTGTTACGATACTGGCAATTTGTACGCCCCTCATGCGCTACAGTAATATTAGCCGTACGGCCGATGATCATATGCCGATTGCCTTTATAAAATGCTTTTAAGCGGGCAGAAACATCTTTTTCAACCACGTTCATTTCCATGGCAGGCATAAAATCGCCATCTGGTAAGATAGGCACGCCATCGCGGTTACCAGAGATACCGGCAAAACGCTCTGCATAGCTATACCACGGTGCCAGATCGGCATAACGGATAGGCCAGTCAACAGCGACACCATCTTTTAGGTTGGCTTCAAAATCGCTCTCGTGCCAGCGGTATGATTGGCGTCCCCACATCAATGAACGACCCCCCACATGGTATCCACGGAACCAGTCGAAAGGTTTTTCCTCTACGTAAGGGCTTTCCTTTTCGTCCACCCAATAGTCTTCGTTCACTTCGGTTAACGTGTAATCGCGTTTTAATACCGGGTGGTCTTCGATCATTTTTTGGGTACGGCCGCCGCGGTGTTCAAACTCCCAGGGAGCTTTGTTGGCGTTCACATAATCTTTAATGTGCTCAATATTGCGTCCGCGCTCGAGCATCAGGACCTTCAGTCCCTTTTCGGTTAGTTCTTTAGCTGCCCATCCGCCGGAGATTCCCGATCCAACAACGATAGCATCATACGTATTGTTAGCTGACATAAAAAAAGAAAGGTATAATTTGGTTATAAAGGCCACCATTTTGGTAAGCCTCGCCTAATGTATGAATTTTTTTATTTCATCAAAAAGCTTCATTGTGTTTTTGTCACACAATAAAGCTTTTTTGTTTAATTATTTATGCAATGTTTCCTTTTTTCATTTCGCTTACAGCATAATCTACTGCCCTCGCAGTCAATGCCATATAAGTTAATGAAGGATTTTGGGTTGATGTCGAGGTCATGCAGGCACCGTCTGTAACAAATACGTTATTACAAGCATGCATCTGGTTCCATTTATTTAACATCGAAGTTTTGGGATCATTACCCATCCTGGCCCCGCCCATTTCGTGTATATCCAAGCCTGGGGCCTGTTTACTGTCGTTAGTCTGGATATTTTTGAAACCTGCTTTGGTAAACATCTCAGTCATCTGCTCAAAATAGTCCTGCTTCATTTTGGCATCATTATCATCATAAGCGATGTTGAATTTCAAAAGCGGAACACCCCAATCATCCTTCTTCGAGGTATCTAAAGTAAGTGTATTAGTTTCTTTCGGGATAGTTTCGGCCATCATGTGCGAACCTACTTTCCAGTTACTTAGCGTTGGGTTGGCAAGATTATCTTTCAAACCTTTCCCTACACCTGATGAATCAGTATCCATACCACGATGCGCGCTGAAACCAGCCGCATAGCCCCGTAAAAAGCCGGTCTCCTGTTTTTTAACATTACGGAACCTTGGCATATACCCCCCACCTGCCGGGTTACGGCCGTCGGTGGTCCACTCCATATCGCCATCATATTCTGCCGAGATACGGGCACTATAGTTATGAAAGGCTACATATTTACCCAGCACACCACTATCGTTACCCAAACCATTAGGGAAACGCTGCGATTTAGAGTTAAGCAGCACCAGGTTAGTATTGATAGCCGCCGCGTTTACAAATATCACCTTGGCATAATACTCTATCACCTGCTTGGTTTGCGCATCCATTACACGCACACCGGTGGCTTTGCCTTTTTTATCGTCGTAAATCACTTCCTGAACTACAGAGTATGGCCTTAAGGTCAATTTCCCGGTTTTTAATGCCCATGGAATAACAGTTGAATTAGCGCTGAAATACCCACCAAACGGACAACCCCGTTGACAAAGCACCCGCTTTTGGCACTGAACCCTACCCTGCTGAATATGGATAGGCTGTGGCACCGATAAATGCGCACAACGCGCACTGATCACGTTTCGTCCCGGATAATTGCTGCTTACAAACTTGCTGAAATAGTTCTCTACACTGTTTAACGGGAATGCCGGTAAAAATTCACCATCCGGCAAATTATCCAGCCCATCTTTATTGCCAGAGATACCGGCAAATTTCTCGACATAGCTGTACCAGGGCGCAATATCTTTATAACGGATAGGCCAGTCCACCGCGAAACCATCGCGCGCCGGGCCTTCAAAATCATACTCGCTCCAGCGCTGGGTTTGGCGTGCCCACATCAGCGATTTACCGCCAACCTGATAGCCACGGATCCAGTCGAAAGGTTTATCCTGTATATAAGGATGTTCTGTATCTTTCACAAAAAAGTGCATAGCATCTTCCTTAAAAGCATAGCAACGGCTGATAACCGGGTTAGCCTGCTGAATATCATACGGCACTTCTCCCCGGTGCTCAAACTCCCAGGGGTACATATTGGTGGTGGGATAATTAATGTTGTGCTTTACATCACGGCCACGCTCCAGCATCAAAGTATTCAAGCCTTTTTCGGTAAACTCTTTGGCTGCCCATCCCCCGCTCATGCCCGAACCTATTATTATGGCATCATAAGTCCGTTGTTTGGCGCTGTCTACATTCAGATTAGCCATGTTTTATATTCGCTTTAAGATTTTTAACCGGGAAATAAGAATTGTACCGGCCCGGAACCAGTTCGTATACAATTTGCTTAGTCATGAAATATTTTGAGTAGGTATAGCCAAAAACGGTTTCGCCTTTGGTAATGCCATAAAAGGCAAGCATGTCATCGGCAGGGACTTCTCTCTTCGATTTTTTGCCTTGCGCGTACTGCGCTTTCTGAAACGCCATTTGTTTATGGTCGAGTTCGTTCAACAAACTTTCGCGCTGTGCCTGGCTGCATTGGCCGAATGGTTTGCTGAAACGGCTCTCTGCTTCTTTGCTCAGTTTATCTAAGCCTGCCATAAAAGCGTCCTGATCTTTCTTGCTGAAGCAATCGTCGACCATCTTCAGTACAAATAAATGCAGGTGGAGGTCTTTTGCTCCCGGCGTATCTGTTTTGGGGATAATGGTTTCGGCCACATCGGCCAAAAACTTTTCCTGGTCGGCGCTCACCTTAATCTTTTTTAATGCAATCGAAGCTTTGCCACTATCGTGCAAACACGAGGGCAACAGCGCTGCACCGCCAATAACGAGAGCCAGATTTTTTATAACGGTACGCCTATCCATAGGGTGTTAAATTGTTATAATAGGTAGAAAATGCGCTTCTTTTAAAGGATCAAAAAGCGACTGGTTTACATGTGCAATATACAGTTATAATTAAAAAGCGCTACACAAAACCCCATTTTTTCATGATTTGTAAGTCTTTTTTTACACAGCCAACCGGGTCTTTTCCCTGGTACGATTCCTGCTCGATCATGAAATAACCGGTGCCGCCAATTTTACGGGCAAGGCTAAGTATCTCAGTCATAGGCATTATACCTTCACCTAAAATACAGCTATCGTAACCATCACCAAGGTCGCCTTTGCCATCGCTTTTTATTTCATCTTTTACGTGCAGCAGCTCAAAACGGCCGGGATATTTTTTCAAATAATCAACCGGTTTTGCGCCTGCCCCTACCATATTCCCAAAATCCATTTGCTGTGCAACCAGGGCGGGCTCTGTATTTTTCAGGATATAATCGTACAAATTACCATCGCCCATTGGTGTAGTAAACTCAAAGTTGTGATTATGGTAGCCAAACTTCATCCCGTAGGTTTTGCACAGCTCACCGCATTTGTTAAACTGCTGCATCAGGCGTTTCAGGCCTTCGGTATCAGTTCGCAGGTTTTCATCCAGCCAGGGGTTCAATACAAAATGCTGGCCTACCTCGGCACTATCGGCAATGGTCTTTTTCCAAATGTCGGTAAAGTCATTTTTGGTAGTATCCCAATCAGAAAGCGCCATCCGGCTGTGCCCGCTTGGCATTTTGAGGCCGTAATCAGTCATCAGCTTTTTAAACTCAGCAGGCGTATAACCGTAAAACTTACCATCGGCATAACCCGCATGTTCAATGTATTTATATCCACCTTCGGCCAATAGTTTCAATGTACCTGCCGGATCAGCTTTCATAGCTGCCCGAACAGAGTATAACTGCAGCCCCACCAACTCCTTGCCTTTCGCCGAAGCAAACAAGCTATCCTTCAACAAAACGCCACCAGCCATAGCCATTGCGCTTGTTTTTATAAATCGTCTGCGTGATGACTCCATTATTTCTCAATTGGGAAAATCGGATACAACCACTGAGAATTACTCACAAAGGCTAAATGTTTACTATCAGGTGCCCATGATGGCGTATTGATAGTACCCTGCCCCCCGTATAAATAAGCAACAACCTTTGGTTCAACACCTGCACCACCATCAACAGGCAAAACCCGCAGGTAAACATGTTTATAGAATGGGTGATCACCCGGCTCAACTTCACCTTTCAGGAAGCTGATAAACACAATCCACTTACCATCCGGCGATACATGCGGGAACCAGTTATTAAAATCATCGTGCGTAATTTGTGTTTGCTCGGTACCATCGGCTTTCATGCGCCAAACCTGCATCAGGCCGCTACGTACAGAATTAAAATAGATGTATTTGCCATCAGGCGTATATTCCGGTCCGTCATCAAGGCCGGGCGCAGTAGTCATCCGCACTTCCGGTCCGCCTTTGGCCGGGATACGGTAAATATCAAACTCCTTATCGCGCTGACCTGTAAACACCAGATATTTTCCGTCCGGCGACCAGCCATGCATATAACTCGGGCCAACTTCGTTCATGCGTTTTGGTTCGCCTCCGGTTACCGGTACTGTCCAGCCTATCGAGCCGTCGCTGCCCTTAGTGGCACTGCTAATGGCCAGCATTTTACCATCGAAAGAAAGCACGTGGTCGTTATTATTCTGATTAACCGAGCCTGTGTTTAAAACTGCAGGCGTATTGGTTTTCAGGTCGTATTTATACAACAAGCCATCTTTATTATAGATGAGCCATTTGTTATCCTGCGTCCAGTTTGGTGCCTGGATAGATTTTGGCGATTGATAAATGATCTTGCTGTTTTGGGTAGACAGATCTAAAATCTCAATACTGCTGCCGATGTACTTCTGGTAGCCGTTCATGGTTTTATCAGCCGGTATAACAATGCGTACATTGTTAAAAACAGCTTCCTCGGTCACATCGGGGTTATGCGAACATACAAACAGACCCACATAAACATCATCACCCAAATCAACATCCTTTACCTCTTCGGTCACAAAAGTATCTCCCTTGCGCGCTACAGACATGGTGTAGGTGTTGCCCTTACGCTCCAGCTGGATTACATCGGCATGGGTAATTTTCGATTTAATTTCTTCGGTTGTTGCACCTGTGGTACGGCGATATTGCAGCGAGGTTAAACCATCGCCATGCTCAACAGCGTTGATATGGGCCGATGCCGAATCCAGACTGGTACGCACCATCCAGCCCCATTTACGGTGCATCTCTACGCCTTTGCCAATAAAGGCAGCGCTGGTACGCAGCAGGAAATCGCCTTTCATTTTCTTCCACACAAAATGAAACTCATCGTGGTTAGCCCAGATGTTTGTGCCCGAACCTTTAATGTTGTATTGTTGTAAGGCGGGGTTATAAGCAGCGCTTCCGGGATGCTTTACACGGCCAACATCAGTTTGTGAGTCAAATATACCGGGGCCTTTCTGGGCGTAAACCGAAACAGTACTTGTTGCCATTGCCAGTAAGCCCGCAAAAAGGCAGCGCAGGGTATTTTTCATAAAATTGTTTTAGGTAAACTTATAATTGTTGCGTCTAAGTTATTAATTCCCTTAAGTAAACAAGTACATCATTCATGTTAATTTACTGTACTATTTTATCAGTTTTTGGGTTTTTTACAAACATTTTCAGTCATTATTTATTCATGGGTATATGACTATGAAAAACTATCCTGGAGAACCTTATCCGCTTGGCGCTACCTGGAAAGGTAATGGCGTAAATTTTGCATTATATGCCGACAAAGCCACCAAAGTAGAACTTTGCTTATTTAAAACTATTAACGATCAACAAGAATATGTCCGTGTGGAGTTGCTTGAACGCACTCGCCAGATCTGGCATACCTTTATACCCGAGCTTAAACCGGGCGAACTTTACGGCTACCGGGTTTACGGCCCTTATGAACCAGAAAACGGCCAGCGCTTTAACCCCAATAAATTACTGATAGATCCTTATGCCAAAGCCATAGCCGGGCCAATTGAATGGCACGATTCACTATTCGGTTACAAGCTGGGCGACCCGGATGAAGATTTAAGTTTCAGCGAAACCGACAGTGCACCTTACCTGCCAAAAAGCGTGGTTATTGACCAGGCGTTTGACTGGGAGGGCGATAAGCTTTTAAAAATCCCTTATACCGATACCATCATTTACGAAGCCCACGTACGTGGCTTTACTAAATTGTGCAACGAAATTCCGGAAGAGCAGCGGGGAAGTTACGCCGCTATTGCACACCCGGCTACCATTAAATATTTAAAAGACCTGGGCATTACAACCCTTGAACTAATGCCTGTGCACCACTTTTTGGCCGATCGCCATTTGAAAGAAAAAGGCCTTACCAATTATTGGGGTTATAACACCATTGGTTACTTTGCGCCAGAGGTATTGTATGGCTGCAATGGGGTTGCAGGCGAGCAGGTTAACGAGTTTAAAAACATGGTAAAAGAACTGCATAAAGCAGGCATTGAAGTGATACTTGATGTGGTTTATAACCATACTGCCGAAGGCAACCAAAATGGCCCGACACTATCTTTCAGAGGGATTGATAACGAAAGCTATTACCGCCTGATGGATGACGACAAGCGTTTTTACATGGATTACACCGGCACAGGTAACACCCTGAATGCCAACCTGCCAAGCGTATTACGTTTAATTATGGATAGCCTGCGCTATTGGGTTACCGAAATGCACGTAGATGGTTTCCGCTTCGATTTGGCGGCTACACTTGCACGTGAGTTGCATGAGGTAAATAGATTGAGTGCTTTTTTCGATATTATTCACCAGGACCCCATTATATCGCAGGTTAAGCTGATTGCCGAGCCCTGGGATATTGGCGAAGGTGGCTACCAGGTTGGTAAGTTCCCTGCCGGATGGGGTGAGTGGAACGGTAAATACCGCGATTGCATCCGCGATTACTGGCGCGGCGCCGATAGTATGCTGGCAGAATTTGCCGAACGGTTTACCGGCAGCTCGGATCTGTATCGCGATGAGTTTCGCAGGCCAACAGCCAGTATAAACTTTATAACCGCACACGATGGCTTTACCCTGAATGATCTGGTAAGCTATAACGATAAACATAATGATGCCAACGGCGAGGACAACAATGATGGGGATAGCAATAACCGGTCGTGGAATGGCGGCGAAGAAGGCCCGACTGATAACGAAGAAATCAATCAGCTGCGCGAGCGTCAAAAACGCAATTTCCTTACTACTTTATTTCTTTCGCAGGGTGTACCTATGCTGGTGGCCGGTGATGAATTGAGCCGCACCCAGCAGGGTAACAACAATGCTTACTGCCAGGATAATGAGATCTCATGGCTCGATTGGGAAAAAGCAGATAAAGATCTGTTAAGCTTTACCCAAAAGCTGATTAAGATCAGAAAACAGCACCCCGCCTTTGGGCGTCGCAGATGGTTTAGGGGCAAACCTGTAAAAGAAGGCGGAGTTGAAGATATTGCCTGGTTTTTGCCTGGCGGCGAGCAAATGAACGAAGAACACTGGAACCATGATTTTGCCAAATCGCTCGCAGTATTTATGAATGGCAAGGGCTTGCGCTCGCGGGATGCAAAAGGCCAGCAAATTACGGATGATAATTTTTACGTGATATTTAATGCCTATCATGAAACAATTGACTACAAATTACCTGCTGCTGATTATGCAAAAGAGTGGACGGTAATGATGGATACAGGTAAAGATACCAT
>CAHJXH010000214.1 GCA_903644075.1 Sphingobacteriaceae bacterium
TAAATATTGCGGCAAGGGTTTTGTAACAATCAGGGGGTAAGAGCGTTTTATTATAACAAATGTGTTTTAACATATTATTACCATGAATAAAATCACCCGTTTCTTTTGGTTCTGTTCGGGCGCACATATAGGTACACTAAAAAAATACCCTATCGAACATAATAAGTATGTTGGTATAGGAGCTACTATATTCTTTACAGCGCTTTTTGCGTCGCTTTCGGGCGGTTACGCTATGTACTTTGTTTTCAGCGGCAATGCTTTTGCTGTCGGTTTTGCTATACTGTTCGGCTTGCTTTGGGGTACCGCCATTTTTAATATGGACCGCTACATTGTATCCAGCATTAACAAACAAGGTAGCACCAATTCGCAAATTTTACAGGCTTCGCCACGTATTTTACTGGCTATTATGATTGGTGTGGTTATATCACGCCCGCTGGAGTTGAAAATCTTTGATAAAGAGATCCGCCAGAAATTAAAAACGGCCTACATGAAAGGCCAGCACAGTAAAATTGATACGCTGCAAAAAACCTATCAGCAAAAATATGCTATGGAGCTTGGCCACAACCTCGACCTGAAAAAGGAAAAGGATTCGCTGGAGAAAGATATTAACCACTCACGCTTCGAGTTAAACCAGGAAGTTTTTGGCGATAAAACTAACCAAACGTCTGGCTTATCGGGTTATGGCACTTACGCTAAACAAAAGCAGGCTGTATTGCAGGAGAAGGAAACTCGGCTGAAAACCGTAACCGATGATCTGGGCAAAATGGATAATTACCTCGGCCAGAGAAAAGACTATGAAGGACTGAATACTCTCCGCTTATTCTCAGATCAGCAACTGGACAGCCTCGCCAACGTAGCTGGTTTTGCCGACCGCAACTGGGCTTTAGGTCAACTCTCATACAATGCCAACGGCACCCGCGACCTGGATACCTACCTCGCGGAATCATTTATCGGTTACCTGTTTATTTTGTTCGAGTGCTTGCCGGTGTTTGTAAAGCTGATGTCGCCCAAAGGCCCTTATGATGTGGCCGTTGCCAAAACAGCCGAGGCCAACATGCACTTTGCCGAGCGCGACAAAGATCGAGACATGGCCGTTACCGACGAGGTTTACGACTACCAGTTAGCCAACGATGTAGAGCACCGGAAGAAGCTCATTACCGGGCAATCGGAGTATGATTTAGGGCGGCATAGTTATGAGTAATATTTACCTTATTTTGGTAAAATTGGGAAGCTTGCTTATATTTGAATAAATAAAAATCTAAATGCGCGTCATAATTGAAGACGACTATTTAGCCGACCTATATCACAATGGTAAAAGTAGCGGAAAGCCAAAGTTTAATATAGACATTGAATTAGGTTTTATTAAGCGAATAACCCAAATGGAGCAAGCTCAAAGCACAAATGATTTACGTGTTTTAAAATCGCTTCATTTCGAGAAACTAAGTGGTGATCTGTCAGGTAAATATTCACTCAGAGTTAATAAAGCTTTTCGTATTGTTTTCAGAGTTGAAAAAGACGGTAATAATACGCGGGTCGAAATTATTTGTGTAGAAGATTTAAACAACCATTATTCATAACGTTCATATGGCAAATGTATTTGATAAAGAGGGTAATGAGATAAGAACCCCGGTTGCATTTCATCCTGGTGAGTTTTTGTTGGAAGAAGTGGAAGAGCGCGGCTTAAAGAAAACTGAATTTGCAAAGCAGATCGGTATGTTACCCGGCAACCTCAGCGAATTGTTTAAAGGTAAACGTAACATAAACGCCCGTATTGCAGTGAAATTAGAGAAAGTACTTGGTGTTAGCGCCGAGTACTGGCTTGGTTTGCAATCGGCATTTGATCTGATGCTTGCACGCGAACAAGAGCATGCCGCTTAGCCTCCTGCAAAATATATGCGACAATCATACCCATACACATCAATTATTGGGATAATCTCTTAAATTCGGGACCTATTGATTGTGTCCATGAAAAAACTATTACTTGCTGTTAGCGCCTTCGGGCTATGGTCGGCTGTTGCGGTTGCGCAGGAGAGCCCCGTGTATTATTCTATCGCATTCCCCAATGCGATGCACCACGAAGCTGAGATTAGCATGCGTTTAACGCATGTGCCAACCGGGTCGCTGAAATTCAGAATGAGCCGCTCATCGCCAGGACGTTATGCTACGCACGAATTTGGTAAAAACGTATACAACGTAAAAGCATTCGATAAAAATGAGAAGCCTCTTGTTGTTAACCAATTGGAAGGTGATGTTTACGAAATACAGAACCATGACGATGGTGTTAAAATAACTTACACCCTTTTTGGTAACTGGGTTGATGGTACGTATGTAGGCATCGATGAAAGCCACGCACACCTTAACATGCCGGGCACGTTGATGTGGGCCTATGGTATGGATAAACATCCAATCCATATTCAGTTTCCTGATGCGGAGAAACATGGCTGGAAGATAGCTACTCAACTGAAATCAGAAGGATACAATACCTATATGGCTACCGATCTGCAATATGTGATGGACAGCCCGACAGAGCTATCAAACTTTAAAGAATATAGCTGGGAAGTAGTGAATACCGATGGCAAAAAAGAACCAATCCACCTAACCAGCCACTCTGATGATGACCAGGCTACAGTTGATGGCTTCGGTAAAATGGTGCAGCGTGTAGTCCTCGAAGAAAAAGCCGTTTACGGCGAACTGCCAACGTATGATTTTGGCGAATATACTTTCATTCATGATGTATACCAAACCAACTCTGGCGATGGAATGGAGCACCGTAACTCTACCTGTATTACGCAGCCCGCAGCTAAAATTGGCGGTAACGAGAAGCGCTTGCTGGGTACTTTTGCGCACGAGTATTTCCATAGCTGGAATGTGGAGCGTATTCGCCCTAAAACATTGGAGCCATTTAATTTTGAGCATGCTAACATGAGCAACGAGCTTTGGTTTGCCGAAGGTTTTACCCAATATTATGGCGAACTGTTATTAAGCCGTGCCGGTTTTAATACCAACGAAGATTTTTACAGAAGTGCAGGCGGATTGATCAATTCAGTATTGAATACACCGGGAGGCACTAATTATTCGGCAGTTCAAGCCAGCCGTTATGCGGTGTTTGCAGATGCAGGTGTAGCTTATGATTTAACCAATAAAAACAACATTTACAATAGTTATTACCTTTATGGAGGCTCAATTGCTTTGGCGCTCGATTTGCGTTTACGCAGCGAATTTAACCTCACTTTAGATGATTATATGCGCCAGGTATGGCTGGCACATGGTAAGGTTGAGAAAGCTTATACCATCCCAGATCTGCAAAAAGTATTGGCTACCCTGACTAAAAACCCAACTTTTGCTGCCGACTTTTATAAAAAGTACGTTTACGGTTTAGAAAAAAACGATTACGCCGCCTTGCTGGACAAAGCAGGTCTGATACTTCAACGAGCTAATGCGGGTAAAGCATGGGCTGGCCGTATTGCAGCTCCATCGTTCCGTGGTACCGAAGGACAGGCGCGCAGTGCAGGCACCGATGGTTTATTAATCACAGCGAGCACGCAAGTAGGCACACCGGCTTACAAGGCAGGCTTGGATGGCGGCGACCGCATTACCCAGGCCGATGGTCAGCCGGTAAAAGATGGCACAGCATTCAATACAATCGTAGCGGCCAAAAAACCGGGCGATAAAATTGAAGTAGTTTACAGCAACCGCACAGGCGAACATAAAACTACCATTGCACTGGAAGAAGATCCAACTTATGAAGTTGTATCTTACGAGAAAGCAGGAAAAACACCAACCGAATCACAATTGGCTTTGCGCAATGCATGGCTATCAACCAAAGTAAAATAATGATGAAGAAAACCTTTATAGTAACGGCGCTTGTATTAAGCAGCGCTTATGGCTTTAGTCAGGATGTTGTTAACAAACTGATTAAAGAAGATGATGTACGCAAAGTAATCAGCACATTGGCCGATGATAACATGCAGGGCCGTGCCACCTTTACACCCGGCATTGAAAAAGCCGCACAGTTTATTGAAGGCGAATACAAAAAAGCAGGTTTAGAGCCTCTGCCGGGCAATGCAGATTTTCGGCAGAATTTTAAGATGACGCACCTTACGCCGGTAAAATTACAGGCCAGTATTAACGGAGCAGATGTTACCGCTGATCATATCGTTGCCATGAGCAACAGCACCATTAACTGGGCAAATAATGCGGATATCCCGGTGATAAAAGTGGGTGCCGATCAAAACTTTCAAAAAGAATTTGGCAATATCAGAAGAAGCGGGAAAAGCGCATTGGTATTGGTTGATCCAAAATTTGCTGACTTCTTTGCCCGCATTCATAACGCTTTTGGCAAAGGTACAAATTCACTGAAACCAGCCGAAGGCGGCCCGCAGATTGTATTTGTGCTGGGTACTTTTGACGATGTAAAATCGTACACGGTAAATGTGGAGATAAAAAGTGAACAATTGCCGCTTTTTAATATTACAGGTATGATCAAAGGCAAAACCAAACCCGATGAGTATGTGATCTTCGGCGGTCATTATGATCACTTGGGCATCCTTAAACCTATGGAAGGCGACAGTATTGCCAACGGTGCCGATGATGATGCATCGGGTACTACAGCTGTTATTACCTTGGCTAAATACTACAAGAAATTAAATAACAATGCCCGCTCTATCATCTTCGTAGCATTTACTGCCGAAGAGATAGGCGAATACGGTTCTCAATATTTTGCTACCCAGGTTGATCCTACAAAGGTATCCGCGATGTTTAACATCGAGATGATTGGCAAGGCTTCAAAATTTGGCGAAAACTCAGCTTTTATTACAGGCTATGAGCGATCTGATTTCGGCAAAATATTGCAAAAGAATTTGGAAGGTACCCAGTTTAAATTTTACCCGGACCCATACACAGAGCAAAACCTTTTTTACCGCAGTGATAATGCCTCGCTGGCCCGTGTAGGTGTACCTGCACACACCATTTCAACAGATCAGATTGATATTGATAAGTACTATCACACCGTTAAAGATGAGCTGAGTACTTTGGATATAGCCAATATTACCTCAACCATCCGTGCGATAGCGCTAAGCTCTCAAACTATTATTGCAGGTAAAGATACCCCAACACGCATCCCGCCCGCAACGGTGAACTAGGGGATCAGCAGTTTCTGCATCACATAATCATTCATCCAATATGGGCCTATGGCAATGTCTTCTTCCCGGGCAATGCCGAAGCCCATTTTTTCATAAAAAGAGAGTGATTTATTATGCCGGTTAACATTGAGCAAAAGCTTACTAGCGCCGGCATCGGCAGCAATGCGGCTCACGGTGTCAATTAATATGCGGCCGTATCCTTTGCCCTGGGTCTCGGGCAGGCAATAAAGTTTGTGCAGTTTGTAAGCAGCAGGTTCGCCATCATAAGGAGAGTAGCCAGCAAAGGCTACAGCTTTATCGCCTTCCTTCAATAATAAAAATAGCTGCTCGCTATTGGCTATTTGTCTTTCAAGCCCCTCCGAACTGTATATCAGATCGAGCATAAAGCGGATCTGCTCTTCCTCCAGTATAGACGAATAAGTAGGCCACCAGGTAGCCTCGGCTAATTGGCGGATGGTTTCAACGTCGTTTATAGTGGCGGTAGTAATGGTGTACATGATACTAAAGTAGTAAAGATATTGAAGAAACCCCTCCCAACCCTCCCCAAAGGAGAGGGCTTTAAAATATCAATCTTTAAAATATTATTCTCTGATGAACCCTCAATAGCCTAACAATTGTGGCATCTTAATTTTCGGATATCACAAGACCTGCCTTACCACATCCTTCAATAGAAAATTGAGCAGCCACGAGCTTTTTCTTTGGTACTTTCTTTTTTGCGGAAAAAAAGAAAGTACATCCACTGACGACTCATAAATCACTCTACCATTCCTAATGGAAAACGGATTGTGCGTTATTGTAGTGCGAATCGGTCTGAGATTGCTTCGTTCCTCGCAATGACGTGCAGGGGGGGACGCGTGTGCTCATTAACTTTCCTTTACACTATCTGCCCACCAACAGCAAAATAAGCCTCTAACTCCGCCAATGTTGAAGAGTTCGTCTCAATATCCTTAATAATCTTACCCTTTTCCATTAGCAAAATCCGGTCGCAGACATCGGTTACGTGGTTTAAATCGTGGCTGGAAACCAAGGTGGTTACGCCTTTGCCGTTTAGTTCCTTCAAAATGTTTTTTAGTCGGATTTGTGTACTTGGGTCGATATTGGCAAAGGGTTCATCCAGCATCAAAAACTCGGGGTTTTGTAGCAGGCATGAAGCCACGCCAACTTTACATTGGTTCCCTTTTGATAAGTCGCGAATGTATTTACCGCGTTTCAGGATCTCGCCGTTAAAGAAATCGGCCATACTTGCCAGGTATTCATCAACCTGGGCGCGGCTGTATTTATGCAGACCGCCTATGAAATAAAAATATTCTTCAGGCGTAAGATAATCGACCAGGAAACCTTCGTCGAGGTAGGCGGCAGTAAAGTTTTTCCAATGCTCGTGCCCGGCAACAGGCTCACCGTTTAATGATACTTCGCCCTCCTCGGGGCGGATCAGATCGAGCATCATTCTGAACAGCGTGGTTTTACCTGCGCCATTGTTGCCTATTAAACCAATACTTTCGCCTTTGGCAATACTTAACGTAGGTATGTTTACAACAGCAACACCTGCGTAAACCTTCTTTAAATCTTTTATTTCGATCATGGTTATTTATTTCTGAAGCCCTCGGCTATGGTATATCTTTTGGTCATAAAATCTTTTTCGAGCAGCTTAATCCAGTAGCTGCGGGTTAATATAAACAGCAGGCCTACTATGCCTAATGCCACAAAGGCAATATCGGCATGCCCTAATAACGAGAATGGCCAATAAATAAGATAAGGGCCAATCATCAACGGAAAGCTTAGCAGTAATTGGGTTGCGCCTACGCCTTCCCAGTTAAATGATGCGCCTTTAGATAGGTCGATACGCTTGTAATTACGGTTCGCAAAAAACAGCACAATGGTGGCATTAATACCCAGGTTCCAGAGGAACATGGCAAAATGCACCAGCAGAATATGCCAGCCGAAATATACATAAGGGATAGTGAGTATAAACACGATGGTTGATACGAGCGAAAACAACAGGTATTTGGCACGAAGAAAATCTTTAAAATCAACCTTGCTCACCAATATGCCATCGAAATGGCTGGCCTGCCAACTAAACATGTATTGCCCATAGCTAATGATGAAGATACCCGTCATCAGGATGGCTGGCAACAACTTCATACCGGGCATGTGCTGGTATTGCGGGTTAGTATAAAATATCAGGCCGTAAAACATAAAGAACAAGGAAACTACCAATGATGAGCGAGGACGTTTATTACGCAGAATAAGCTTCATCTCGTTAGCCGCCAGATCGCCAATATGCCCGAAGTACCCCAGCAATGGAATTTCGGTACTGCTTTTATAGGCCGATGCTTTGCGCGAACCCAGCTCTTCGAGGTAAAGGTTATCTTTAAGGTACAGGAAGTTGAAGTAATACATCACAGCGCCTAACAACAATGGCAACAATACCCAAACAGGCTGCGTAATTAAATGCCCGAACAAAAAGCCTGATGCCTTGCTGATAGAGTACAGATGCCACGAGAAATCGCCTATACCTGCTAAGATCAATACCCCGGCAGCCACCAAAAATATCCAGCCGTTTAGGTTAGATTTACGTTTGATGTATAGCGCCAGGTAATTGTTAAATATAGTTAGGCCAATGATACCCAGTATGAATACCGCAGCAACTCCCGCACCGTTCTCGTGCGCGATGATCTTAAATGTAAATGGGCTAAACAGGATAAGCGGCCATAAGTTAAAAACCGATAGCATAGCTGTAAATGATAAATATCCTACCAGTGTATTACGCTTAATGGGTAATGTTAAATAAGGCTGTACGCGTAATGTGGGTAGTTCCTGCAATTGCAGGCGCATCAGCAGATCGAACAAGTAGTAGTAGAGGATAATGCCGCAAAATGCCGGGATCAGGTCTTCATCTGGTAAAACCTTGTCGAGGATCTTGTCCAGATAAAAAGCCACCACCAGTATATTTAGTAGCAGGTATAATACCAGTATAGCCATTACAATGCGTATGGCCACAGTTTTACCTGTGTTTTTAGATCGCCGGAAAGCTTTTAATTCGTGTTGTGCAAAGGTTGATATCATGTATGTTAAGTGCA
>CAHJXH010000215.1 GCA_903644075.1 Sphingobacteriaceae bacterium
AAACACTTGCCAGATATGCATGATATTTTTGCCGATGCCCGTACCGTTTACAACAGCGAAAAAGAGCGCAGCCATATCAACACTGCTTACCAGCAATGCATCAATATCTCTATCGATTACGGGATTATGGAGAAAGCCGAGAACGTTTACGTTTTACCATCTGAATTCGGCTGGAGCGATTTGGGTACCTGGACTTCGGTATACCAATTAGCCGAAAAAGATTATGTAGGTAACGCAGTTATCCCTTCAGAAAAAGTGATCATGTACGATTCATCAAACTGTATGGTGAATGTGCCCGAAGATAAACTAGTTGTACTGCAAGGCCTGCATGATTTTATCGTGGTAGAAGCCAACAATACCCTGATGATATGCCCACGCGATCAGGAGCAATCTGTTAAACAGATAGTTGCCGATGTGAAACAGAAATTCGGAACGAAGTATATTTAGTTGTCGGTTATCAGTTGTCTGTTGTCAGCAACTCATCAAAGCAAAAAGGCCAGGCATAAATGCCTGGCCTTTTTGCTTTGATCTCCGCCCGTCATGCTGAATTATTTCAGCATCTCACAGGACAGGTCTGCTACTTTCATTTCGTAGACTTAGCACGTGGGTTCCTGAAATAAATTCAGGATGACGAACATGATGTATAATCCCGTCATCCTGGAGCTTCCCGACAATTGACAACCGATAACAACCAAACTAAAGTCCCCTCTGCCTAATAGCTTCGTAAACAATCACAGCTGTTGATACAGATACGTTAAGCGAGGCTATCTCACCAAACATTGGGATCTTGGCCAAATGCTCAGCATTGCGGATCAATTCATTACGGATACCATCGTCCTCAGAACCCATGATGATAACCGTTGGGGGCGTATAATCAACCTGGTAAATGGTATCATTGGTTTTCTCTGTACAACAAACCACCTGTAAGCCCGATTCCTGCAAAAACTTAACGGTTTGGACTAAATTATCATGGCGACAAACCGGGATGGTAAACAGTGCCCCAGCCGAAGTCTTGATGGCATCCGGCGTAATTTGTGCCGAACCTTTTGAAGGGATTACAATGGCATCAACACCTGCGCATTCTGCCGTACGGGCTATGGCGCCCATGTTGCGTACATCGGTTATACTATCCAGTACAAGCACTAATGGTACCTTACCGGCTTCAAAAACCTGGGGGATAATATCTTCTATTTTTTGGTAGATGATTGGCGAAATTACACCAATAACACCCTGGTGGTTTTTGGTGGTAATACGGTCTAACTTCTCTACCGGAACCTGCTGTGCGCTAAGGTTATACTCTTGCAACAGGCTTTTAAGTTCCATAACCAAACCGCCGCTTAAACCACGTTGTATATACAAAGCTTCAATCTCTTTACCTGCTTTAATGGCTTCTATTACGGCACGGATACCGAATACCATCTGATTGCTTTCGCGCTTTGCTGAATTATTATTACTAAAGGACATTTACTGATGAATAAGTCAGCAAAAATAGAAATTTTAATTCAGTAAGGCCGTTTATGTGGATAGTTAGGCAACTCGATTTTTCAATTAATTAACAATTATGGCAATTATTAACACATTTGATAATCAGTTTACTACACCCTTTACTCACATGTTATTAACAATCAGTGTTAATATCCACCTTTATTTTTGAACCCGTAGAAGTACATTACGTTTTTGCTAAATTTTGAGATGTTAATTTTATTGGCGGCTAATTTGTATATTTTTGTTCCCCCGATAAAGGGAGAATGAGGCCGATACATGGATAACGAAAACCAACAGTACAACAAAACAAATACAGACAGACGCAACAGGGGATTTAATGCGCCACAATCAAACGGGCTTGTTGGTAAACTCCCTCCACAGGCACGCGATTTAGAAGAAGCCATACTGGGTGCATTAATGCTCGAGAAAGATGCCCTGTCGTCTGTAATCGACGTATTAAAACCTGAGATTTTTTATGTGGAAGCACACCAAAAGATCTTCAAAGCTATACACACCCTGTTCGAGAAAACTTCTCCTGTAGATATTTTAACCGTTACCGCTCAATTACGCCAGCAAGGCGAGTTGGAAATGATAGGCGGTGCTTATTACATTACCGAGCTCACCAATCGTGTAGCTTCTGCAGCCAACATCGAGTTCCACTCCCGTATCATTATCCAGAAGTTCATCCAGCGCGAGCTGATCCGTATCTCAACTGAGGTCATCAGCGCTGCTTATGAAGACACTTCAGATGTATTGGACCTGTTAGATAAGGCAGAGAAAAATCTGTTCGATATCGCCCAGAATAACCTTCGCCGCGATTCGCGCAAAATGGACGAGATCCTCCACGAATCATTAAAAGAGCTTGAAGCATTAAAAGATAAAAAAGACGGCTTAACCGGTGTTCCATCAGGATTTACTGATCTGGACAGGATCACGTCAGGCTGGCAAAAATCGGATCTGGTTATCATCGCGGCTCGTCCGGCGATGGGTAAAACGGCATTCGTATTAACCTGTGCCCGTAACGCTGCTGTTGATTTTACCAAACCCGTTGTGGTGTTCTCGCTCGAGATGTCGTCTGTACAGTTGGTTAATCGTTTGATCTCGGGCGAAACCCAGATCGAGCAGGAAAAGATCCGTAAGGGTAACCTCGAAGAATGGGAATGGCAGCAGATCCACTCCAAAATTGGCCGCCTGGAGCAAGCGCCTTTAATTATCGACGATACACCATCACTAAATATATTTGAGTTCAGGGCTAAGTGCCGCCGCCTGAAATCGCAATACGATATCCAGTTAATCATCATTGACTACCTGCAGCTAATGCATGGTAAATCTGATGGTAAAGGTGGTAACCGGGAGCAAGAGATCGGTAGTATCTCCCGTGCGCTTAAAACGGTAGCTAAGGAGCTTGAGGTGCCGGTAATTGCCTTGTCGCAGTTAAGTCGTGCGGTAGAAAGCAGGCCGGGTGGTTCTAAGCGACCAATGTTATCAGATTTGCGTGAATCTGGTTCTATCGAGCAGGATGCGGATATGGTACTATTCCTTTACCGTCCTGAGTATTACGGTTTGGAGTTTGACGAAGACAACAACCCTACCCAGGGCGTGGGCGAGGTAATTATAGCCAAGCACCGTAATGGTGAAACTGGTCGCGTCCGCCTGAAATTCGTTGGTAAGTATGTGAAGTTTACCGATTTGGATACCAATATCGATAGCTTCGGCGCAGCGCCAAATGCATTTACGGGCTTAACCCCATCGCAGGATTTCGAAAAGCCAAACAACTTCATTATCCGCCCATCGCGAATGGATGATATGGATGATGACGCACCGGCACCTTTTTAATTTAGTTTTGAAGGAGTGAATGATAGAATGAGTGAGTAATTAATCTCTAATTACTTGCTCATTTTCTTTTCCACCCGTCATGCCGAATTTATTTCGGCACCCCACATGACAGGTCTAAAACTTTGCATTCGCCTACTTAGCGAGTGGGTTGCTGAACAAGTTCAGCATGGCGAATGGGGTTTTAAAAAAACCACCCTACCAAAACCCCAATCACAATAATAACAGGCGTTTTAATCTGAGTAAATTTAAGTAGCAGGAAAGTAGCTACCATTATCCCGTAAAAAAGCCAATTTACGCCAAAAGGCTTAACCAGCAGTATAAAGGCGGTAATCATAAACCCTACGGCAACAGCATTTATACCGCTAAGAGAATTACGGATACGGGTAATCTTTTTCAGATCTTCCCAAAAAGGAACAATAAAGAGGATGAGAATTAATCCTGGTAGGTTCACCCCTATTACAGCTACAATTGCACCTGTAATTTGCCCGCCAAGGCCAAAACCTTTATTGGCCATAGTAACCGTGCCTAAGAAAGATGTAAAAGCAAAAGTTGGCCCCGGCAAAGCTTGCTGAATAGCATAGCCGGATAGAAACTCCGTATTGGTGAGGTAATGCTTCAGTTCTACAAATTCGGTAAACATGAGCGGCACCATTACCTGCCCTCCTCCAAATATCAGGATACCGTTACGGTAAAAGTTCTCAAACAAACGGATAGGTAAACTGAAAGGCGAGGTACGGTTAATTAAAGCGCCCAAGGCCGCAAACAAAAGCAGGATACCGATAAAATAGGCGATTTTATTAGGGTTTACATTTGAGAATAACTTAACCCGTAATTCATTCTCTTGTGGCTGTGTTTCCAAAGCCGATGACACGATCCCTCCCATTAAAACCAGTAACGGGAATGCATAAGGGTTTTGCAAGATGAGCGTAGCTATAACTGAAGCCACAGCCAGCATAATGCTCACCCTTGTTTTTAAAAACCGCTGTGCAAAGCTAAAAGCAGCATAGGCGACAATCCCTACGGCTATGGGTTGAATGTAACGGATGATCTCGGCAAAGTGAGTCCCTCTTGCCAGCACCTTAAAGCTAACACCTGCTATACACATTACCGCCGCAGAAGGCAACACCCATATTAAGAAAGTAATGAGCGCCAGTGGCAGCTTACCCACCTTCCAGGCTATACCCACTAATGTTTGGGTTGATGATGGGCCGGGCAACATTTGCGACAGGGCGTTAAGCTCCATCAGCTCGGCTTCGGTAATGTATTTACGTTTCTCTACAAATTCGCGCAGCAACACAGCCAAATGCGCCTGCGGACCACCAAAGGCCGTAAACGTATAAAGCAGCGCATCGCGCATAAAAAGCAGATGTCGTTTGGTCAAAGCTTATAGTCTAATAGTCGTCATCATCATCGTCGTCATACAATCCGCTGGCCTGCATGTAAGCCGAGTTAAGCTCTGATAAAGCGTGATTATTTTTTGCAGCACGGGCTGCGCCCATACCTTTTTGGTAAGTAGCTACCGCATCTTCCTTGCGGTTAAGGCTTTCGTAAAGCTTGCCCAAATGGTAATAAGTACCCACATAATCGGGATGATTGGCAACCAGGCCTTCGTAATAATTCAGGGCTGTTTGTTTATCATCAAGCCGCAGGTATTCGGTGGCTAAGGCATACTGCAAAAACTCGTCATTGGGCTCATTTTTAAGAAATTCCAACAACTTTTCTAAACGCGACGGCTCCATTTTAAACTCTTCCTTTTTTAATTACCTTTGTGAAAACCTATGATATAATGAACATCTTAGTATGTATTAGTAACGTACCAGATACCACTACAAAAGTAACTTTTAACGCTAATAACACCCAATTTAATACAGCAGGCGTACAATTTATTATCAACCCGTATGATGAAATTGCTTTGGCCCGCGCTATTGAGTTAACAGATGGCGGTAATGGTACAGTTACAGTGATACACGTTGGCGAAGCCGCTCACGAACCTACCATACGCAAAGCCCTGGCAATTGGCGCTACAGATGCCGTACGCATTAACGTCCCGGCGCATGATGCCTATTTTGTAGCTGTACAAATTGCAGAGTATGTAAAGCAACACCAATTTGATCTGATACTGACAGGCCGCGAGTCTATCGACTACAACGGCTCTAAGGTAGCCGCCATGCTTGGCGAACTACTCGATATCCCATCGGTATCCATCATCAAGAAACTGGATGTAGGCGGCACACAAGCTATTGTAGAGCGCGAGATTGAAGGCGGCAAGGAAATCCTAACCATACCGTTCCCGTTTGTGGCTGGTACTGCCGAAGGGGTTGCTGAACCTAAGATTCCGAATATGCGCGGCATTATGTCGGCACGTACCAAACCTTTGGCTGTAGTTGAACCTGTTGAGGTTAAAACTTTCTCAGAGATTATCAGTTATGAAACACCTGCCCCACGCGGACAGGTAAAGTTGATTGCTGCCGATGATATAGTCAAACTGGTTGATCTGTTACACAACGAAGCCAAAGTCATTTAATTTATCTATTTAAATAAAATCAACCCTATGTCGGTTTTAGTATATGCAGAAAATGCGGGCGGTAAATTTAAGAAATCGGTTTTCGAAGCCGTTTCTTATGCCCGTGCCATTGCAGATCAGAATAATACAACACTTACCGCCATTTCTATTGGTGATGTAAGCGCTGACGAATTAAACACTTTAGGCAACTACGGCGCTCACAAAATTTTAAATGTATCAACAGATCAACTTAAAAACTTTGTGAACCAGGCCTATGCTTCTATCATTGCCAAAGCTGCCGAAGCAGAAAAGGCTGATGTGGTAGTGATTTCAAACACGTTCTCAGGCCGCGGCCTCGCCCCTCGCGTGGCTGTAAAACTAAGCGCAGGCATTGTTGACGGCGCAGTTTCGCTGCCAGAAATCGCTAATGGTAAGTTTACCGTTAAAAAAACTGCGTTTTCTGGTAAAGCTTTTGCAACGGTCGAACTCACTTCGGTCAACAAAGTAATCGCCTTAATTGCAAATAGTTATAAGGTTGCAGAAAACCCAACAGGTGCTAAAGCAGAAGATTTTTCGGTAGAAACCAAAGAATCTGACTTTAAAGCGATGTTAAAAGAGATTATAAAATCGGCAGATAAAGAATCTTTACCTGATGCGGAGATTGTAGTTTCAGCCGGACGAGGTTTGAAAGGCCCTGAAAACTGGGGGATGATCGAAGAGTTGGCCGGATTATTGGGTGCTGCTACAGCATGTTCAAAGCCGGTATCAGACGCTGGCTGGCGGCCACATAGCGAGCATGTTGGGCAAACGGGTATAGCTGTCAGTCCAAATTTGTATATTGCTATTGGCATTTCGGGGGCTATACAGCATTTGGCTGGTATCAGTGCATCAAAAGTTATTGTTGTGATCAACAAAGACGCCGAAGCGCCGTTTTACAAAGTAGCCGACTATGGTATAGTTGGTGATGCGTTTGAAATTGTTCCAAAATTAATTAATGCGGTAAAAGCATATAAAGCTTCGGCATAAAAAAAGGATTTTTTGTTGTGATGGGTAATAACATGAAGAAAATTAAGCTCGATATTGTTGGTCTTTCTTATAGCCAAACGCAGTCGGGCGCGTATGCTTTAGTTTTAGGCGAAGTTAGCGGTCGTCGCAGATTGCCTATCATTATCGGAAGTTTTGAGGCGCAGGCTATTGCCATTGAGATAGAAAAGATGACGCCAAGCCGCCCCCTCACCCACGATCTGTTTAAAAGCTTTGCGCAGGCTTATCATATCAACATACAAGAGATTATAATCTATAACCTCGTCGATGGTATCTTCTATTCTAAACTGATTTGCTCTGACGGTAAAAAGGTAATTGAAATTGATGCCCGCACATCAGACGCTATTGCCATGGCCGTTAGGTTCGACTGCCCTATTTATACTTACGAGTTTATCCTATCTACAGCAGGCATTGTAATAGAAGGCAACGATTTTGTTTACCTCGAAAACCTAAACGAACCGCAGGAAGAAAAAACGCCAGGTTCGGTAACAGGTAGTTATGGCTCATTAAGTGAAGATGAATTGCGCACCAAATTGCAGGATGCTTTGAGCGAAGAAGCTTATGAAAAAGCTGCGAAGATTAGGGATGAATTGAGTAGAAGAAGATCTTCGTAAAAATCAAAAACTTGTCATTCTGACGTAGTGAAGAATCTTCTGCGCTGTGTAATGACGCCAATGCAAATCGAAGAAGATTCTTCACTACGTTCAGAATGACAAAAGGGTTAACTTTTCAGCCCTTTTACATACTCACCAATATGCTCCAAATAGTCAGGAGTAGCTCCTAAAAACTTCACAAAGGCGGTACCTACAATAGCACCGTTATTATACTCACAAGCTTTTTTAAAGGCTTTGCTATCTGCAATACCGAAACCAACAATGGTTGGATTCTTTAACTCCATAGCCTTTATGCGGGCAAAATAGGTATCTACCTGGTCATTTAACTGTAACGCTTTACCGGTAATTGATGCTGATGAAAGCAGGTAGATAAAACTACTGCTTAAGCCATCTATCTTACGAATGCGCTCTTCAGAAGTCTGCGGGGTTACCAGGAAAATGTTACTGATATTATATTTGGCAAATACATCCTTGTAAAGCATTTCGTATTCGTACATCGGCAGGTCGGGCACAATAACGCCATCTACACCAACCTCGGCAGCTTTCTGGCAAAAACGTTCTACACCATATTGCACCATTGGGTTGGCATAGCCCATCAGGATAATTGGGATAGTTACCCGTTGACGCAATTCACCCAATTGCTCGAACAGCATATTAAGCGTCATACCAGCATCC
>CAHJXH010000216.1 GCA_903644075.1 Sphingobacteriaceae bacterium
CAGCAAAGTTTCGCGCGAGCGGGCTTTCTTAGCGGGTTTATTGATCAATACATGCCCGTTAATGATGATGCCAATATCACGGGAGAAGATCAGGTTGGGGATAGGAGCAAAGATCATCTTTCCATCGCTCAACGATCCTGAAATAAATACTTTGGCTAGTTCAATCGGGTCAGTATTGGTCAGTTGTTCCTGCAGGCGGTAGTTGCAGCTTTCAATGGCACATACCGAAGCTACCAGTTTTAAGCGGGTTTCTTCATCGGCCAAAATATCTGTGAGTAATGACTGAAATTCGATGACTTTATTAGACGAATGGAAATCTTTGTTGTCGGGTTTATAGAAGGCGCGTTCATTTTCTGCCGAGTCGATCTCTGCTAAACGGCCGTCGATTTTCTGATCGTCCAGAAAATACATGAGTAGTTTTACATAGTAATCATACTCACCCTTGCGCATGGTGTTAAGGTGGATGATGTCTTCAAAAAGCCAGTCCTGGGCTTTTGAGGGCACAACTTTACCCAAACCACTGTCCGGACTATGTATCAGCAAGGCACGTAAACGGCCAATTTCGGAGGTAACGTTTATCTTAAAATGTTTATCGTTTATCATAAGTATGTAACACAAATCTATATCAAATTTTCAGGATATAAATATTTCGGGCAGGTTGCGCCAATTTATTAATTTTGCCGAATGAATTTTATTATAGCAGCAGCTGTTAAAGCTGTTAAGACTTTATATAATACCGATATTACCGAGGCCGATGTTAATTTGCAGGAAACCCGCAAAGAGTTTGAAGGCCAGGTAACCATCGTTACTTTTCCGTTTACTCGGTTCTCTAAAAAATCGCCGGAGCAAACAGGTACCGATATTGGCGAATTTCTGCAAAATGAAGTAGCCGAAGTATCAGGCTTTAATGTGATTAAAGGCTTCCTGAATATCTCTTTAAGCGATAGTTATTGGTTAAATCAACTTAACAATACCATTCTAACTCCTGAATTTAGCGTTGCCAAACCGAATGGTAAAAAAGTGATGGTCGAATATTCTTCACCGAATACCAATAAACCGCTGCACTTAGGCCACGTGCGTAATAACCTTTTGGGCTTTTCTGTTTCGGAAATCCTGGCTGCTGATGGTTACGAAGTTATTAAAGCTAATTTGGTGAATGACCGCGGGATCCATATTTGTAAATCAATGCTGGCCTGGCAAAAGTTTGGCCATGGCGAAACACCGCAATCATCCGGCTTAAAAGGCGATCATTTGGTGGGTAAGTACTACGTGATATTCGATAAAGAATACAAGAAAGAAATAGACTCTCTGAAAGAAATTGGACAAACCGAAGACGAAGCCAAGAAAAATGCCCCATTAATTAAGCAAGCGCAAGAAATGCTGCAACAATGGGAAGCCGGTAATGAAGAGGTAATTACCCTTTGGAAAACCATGAACAGCTGGGTTTACGACGGTTTTACCAAAACTTACGACCGGCTGGGCGTTAACTTCGATAAATTCTACTATGAATCTAACACCTATTTGCTGGGCAAGGATACAGTAGAAGAAGGATTGGCAAATGGTGTTTTCTTCCAAAAAGAAGACGGCTCTGTTTGGATAGATCTTACTGCCGACGGCCTTGATGAAAAGCTGGTTCGCCGTGCTGATGGTACTTCGGTGTATATTACGCAGGATTTAGGTACTGCACAGCTGAAATATAACGACTATCACATGGATGAATCTATTTATGTGGTTGGTAACGAGCAGGATTATCACTTTAAGGTGTTATTTCTGATCCTTCAAAAACTGGGTAAAAACTGGGCTAAAGGTTTATTCCACTTATCGTATGGTATGGTCGACCTGCCATCGGGCAAAATGAAATCGCGCGAGGGAACGGTTGTTGATGCCGATGACCTGATTTCTGAAATGGAACAAACCGCCAAAACCCAAACCGAAGCTTTAGGCAAGGTTGAGGGCTACAGCGAAGAAGATAAAAACAAACTGTACCATATGATTGGTATGGGCGCGTTAAAATACTTCCTTTTAAAAGTTGAGCCTAAGAAGCGTTTATTGTTTGATCCTAACGAGTCGATAGATTTTCAGGGGCATACCGGTCCGTTTATTCAATACACCCATGCCCGTATCAAATCGGTATTAAGCAGGGCAGGAGTTGATTACAGCGAAACCTTACCGATAGAAACTTTAGATGCTGTTGAGCGCGACCTGATCATCGCTCTTACACAATTCCCGGAAGTGATCAGTCAGGCAGCTAAGAATTATAGCCCGGCTATTATAGCCAATTACGTTTACGAACTGGCTAAAACCTACAACAAGTTCTATCACGAAAAATCGATATTACAAGCCGAGGATGAAACTTTGAAAAAATTCCGTCTGCAAATGTCGGCGGCATCTGCAAGGGTAATTAGCAAAGGGATGAGTTTGCTAGGTATTGAGGTGCCGGAAAGGATGTAAGGGAAGGGTGAGTGGTTGGATTAAGTGAGTAGTTGATGAGTTAAACCTCTCCACCCGTTCTCCTCAAATCGTCATGCTGAACTTGTTTCAGCACCCCACATGTTAAGCGAACTATGCAAGTTATACACCTGTCCTGTGGGATACCGAAATAAATTCGGGATGACGTGAAGTATATAAACAATAAAGGCTTACGGTTTGGTAAGCCTTTATTGTTTAAAATAAATCCGACATCGAACATCCGACCTCCGAAATCAAAAATTATCTCCAATGCCCATGCACCCAAACATGGCCACGGTTGCTGTGGCGCCAGTATCCGGCTACGTAAGTATGGCCATAGCGGGGGTGGGTGTAATATCCGTTTACATAAACATATCTGTTACCTTGCCAGGCCCATTCACCTGGTACCCAATAAGCGTCGGCATAAGGGGATGCCGGGCGCACGTAATAGGGTTCTGCTGGTCTTTCGGTCACGTAATAGCTTCCTGCGCAGGAAGTAAAAAGTGTACCAACCAAGCCTAACCCTAATATTAATTTAGTTACTGTTTTCATAAGTTATTAGTTGTTATTCTTATCGTCTGACAACCAATAATCCCGAAAGTTTAACCCCGTTATGCAAATTTTGGCGCTACAATCAGGTCTTTACTACCCGCTGTGTATTTGTAAAAGCCTTCACCTGTTTTAACTCCCTTATGCCCAGCGGTTACCATATTTACCAATAAGGGGCATGGCGCGTATTTAGGATTACCGAAACCAGCGTGTAAAACGTTTAAGATGGCCAGACATACATCGAGGCCAATAAAATCCGCCAGTTGCAACGGACCCATTGGGTGGGCCATTCCCAGCTTCATTACCATATCAATCTCGTATACGCCGGCTACGCCCTCATACAGGGTATAAATAGCCTCGTTAATCATGGGCATCAAAATGCGATTGGCCACAAAGCCAGGGTAGTCATTTACTTCTACCGGTACTTTATCCAGTTTTTCTGTTAATTGCATTATGGTGGTGGTAACCGCATCGGTAGTGGCATAACCTCGTATCACTTCAACCAGTTTCATCACCGGTACAGGGTTCATAAAGTGCATGCCGATTACATTCTCCGGATTTTTAGTAACTGAAGCTATCTTGGTAATAGAAATGGATGATGTATTGCTGGCCAGTATGGTATCATCGGCACAAAATTCACTCAGCTGTTTAAAAAGCCCCAGTTTAATTTCGCTGTTCTCTGTAGCGGCTTCGATAACCAGTTGCGCGCCTTTAACGGCCTGTTGCAAATTTGTAAATGTTGTAATGTTAGCCAGTGCTTGCTGTTTAGTGGCTTCGTTAGTGGTGCCTTTCTTAATCTGGCGGTCGAAATTAGCGGTAATGGTTTGTAGGGCTTTATCCAAAGCCTGCTGGTTAATATCTGCCAAAGCAACTCTATAGCCATACTGCGCAAACAAATGGGCTATCCCGTTACCCATCGTGCCCGAGCCTATTACCGTAATATTTTCCATATTCAAATGTGTAAAAAAGGTTTAATAGTTTTATTCCTTTTCTTTGTCATTGTGAGTGGTAACGAAGAATCTTCTTCGAGTGATTTGAACGACTGGGCTATTATAAATATTTTGCAAATCAGTTGCAGTAAGCTGTCGGTTGCTTCAGCCCCGTTTTACGCTTATACTACACAGGCCTTAAACACAAGGCTGGTATCCGCTTCATCCGGGTTTATTATTTACGGTTAGTGCTGTCAACGTTCTATCTTCCAAAATAAAATCACCTCACCTGCAACATTTTACCACAAATAAGTATCTTGCTTGCAAACCTTTTACCATGCAGCACAATTTAGTCAAGCTTTTAATCGCGGTACTATTCAGCAATCTTGTTTTATCAGCACAAGGGCAATCAATTTCTTATTCCAATAATATCCATTTACCCGATGATACGGTGATCAGGTCGCAGTTTGTTCATTCATTAATGGGTTTTTTAAAGCAGAAAGATAAACCCAATAAGGATAACACCTATGTGCTCAACGAAACCCTGCTGGCAACATCTGCATTGCTGGATGAGATGAAGGGCATGGAACAAAATGCTACGCTTAAGGACCCTAATTTTTACAAGGCCAGCATCATCAATTGTGTTGATGATGGCAATGGAAAATTGATTATCCAACTCGCTTATATGGGCATAAAGGAAAGCCAACCGGTGTTAAGGGCAAGCTTTAAATTACTGGCCCAAAAGCAGGGTAATCAATTTTATTTCAGTTCGCCGTTTGCTATGTATACCCACAACTGGAAAAATAAAAAGAAAGGCTCCCTTACTTTCTATTACAAAGACACCCTGAATTCAGCAGATGCAGATGCTTATTTGAAAAAGGTGCAATTCTACAATAAAAAACTGAAAGCCCCGGAAGAGTCCACTGATATTTATTACTGTGATAACTTTACCGAAGCACAGCAAATATTAGGCGTAGATTATAAGCTTGATTACAATGGCATTCCCAGCAATATCCTTACCTCGCACGAGAATAATAAGAATTTGATGCTCAATGCCTTGACTTCAGTTAACCACCGTTTCGACCCGCATGATCTATGGCATGAGCGGTTACGAACTGTGGTATCGTCAGACGTAATTAATCGACCTGTAGACGAAGGTTGCGCATATCTGTATGGCGGGAGCTGGGGCTTTACCTGGCCCGAACTCCAGGTGAGGTTTAAGGCTTACGTAACCGAACATCCCGATGCCGACTGGCTGAAACTATACCTCGATGCTACAAACTTTTCGCCCGGACCAAAGATCTTGAAAGTATCCTATGTGCTGAATGCTTTGATCGTAAGAAAAATAGAGGCTGAAAAAGGATTTTCCGCTGTGATACAACTGTTAAGTTGCGGTAAAAAAGAGGCTGGGGATGAGAATTATTTTAAAGCGTTGGATCAGATTATCGGCATTAATAAAGGGAATTTTAATGTGAAGGTGGGGGAGTTGGTTAAGGGGATGTAGAGTCTCTTCCTTTTCATTTTTCACGTTTTTTGTCATTTCAGTGCGATAGCGAAGAATCTTCTTCGATCTGTATAGCCACTTGGTTAGAGCAGAAGATTCTTCACTCCGTTCAGAATGACAAAAGGTATAATAGAGAACGTTTTACTTCAACGGCAGCGTAAACCAAAACGTACTGCCTTTACCTAATTCGGTATCAACGCCAATTTGCCCACCATGGCGTTTAATAATTTCTGAGCTGATGTACAGGCCTAATCCTAAACCAGAGTACTGCGAACCGGCATAGTCGGCACGGTAATAACGGGTAAACAGGTGAGGGATTTTATCTGCGCTAATGCCCGGGCCACTATCTTTAACCGATATTTTGGCTGTATCTCCAATCCTTTCTATAATGAAATAAATTTCGGTGCTGTCGGGTGCATATTTAACAGCATTGTTAACCAGGTTTACCACCACCTGGTCAATACGGTGCTCATCGGCAAAAACCTGTAACTGTTCGTCGCCTTGCAAAATCAGCTGATGCTTGCCAGCCATGCGCACGTGACTACAGCAGTTGTTCAGCATGTCGGCAATGGTAAATGTGGCTTTATTGAGATGCAATTGGCCTTCAGTTGTACGGGTTGAGTTAAGCAGTTCATCAATTAAGCCCGTAATCTTATCCATACTCCGGTTAGCTTGTTCGATCAGTTTTGGAAATATAGGCGATGGTTTGTCCTTAATTCTGTCTAAAAGCTGCAATGAGGCTTTTAAAGCGGTGGTTGGGGTTTTTAACTCGTGGCTGGCTATGCTGATAAAATCATCTTTGCGTTGTTCTTCAACCTTAATATCGGTAATATCCATAATAACACCCGAAAAATTAGCCGGATGGCCGCCATGTGCCGGGTATAGTTTTCCGGTTGCACGTACCCAACGGAGTTGCTTATCGTGAAACCCGGTAATCGCATATTCTATCTGATAATTGGTATTATTTGCGATGGCTTCGTTTACCAGTTTTACAACTTCGTCCCGGTATTCATCGGTTATTTGTTTGGTTGCCAGTTCGTTTGTTATTTCATCCTCGGGATAAAATCCGAAAATCTGCTTTAAACGATCTGAAAACACATACTCACTTTTCTCTAAATCGTAATACCAGGTGCCAAGTTCGGATGACTCAATCGCCATTCTAAGCTTGTTCTCAGCCTCTTCAATCTGCTGGCGAGACAATACTTTATCAGTAACATCAATAACGGTGGCCAATACTGCTGTTGTTTTACCGTCAACATCTTTAAGTGGCTGATAATAGTAATCAACATAAAATAATCTTTTGCCGCCATTTGGCCTGTTAAATATAACCTGTGTTTCGCGGTTGGTTATTACTTCGCCGGTTTCAAAAACATGCTTCCACAGCGCGGGAAACCGCTGATTAACGAGTTCTGGAAACACTTCCAGCATGGGTTTACCCATAACCTGTTCTTGGGTTTTATCCCAAAATGAAAGTAAAGATTCATTTGTCGTGGTAATTACCTGGTTAGGGCCTTCTAAAACTACAACAGGTGCCGGTAATTGGCTCAGTATCTGGTCGAGCCTGGTTTCGCTGGCAAGTAATTCGTTGTTTAGTTTTTCAAGATTTTCCTGCGAGGTAACCAACTTCAGTGTGCGGTCGAAAATCCTTTCTTCTAACTCGTTATTAAGGTTATTTAAGCTGGTCTGCGTTTCCTGCAGCTCGTCGTTAATAGCATTTAACTCTTCATTAGCAGCTCCCAATTCTTCGTTTGCAGCTGCGAGTTCTTCATTTAAAGCTTGTTCGCGCTGTAGTGCTTCCTCTTTTTCCAGTGCATGCTCAAGAGCTTGTTTGCCTAAAAAACGGTCTGTAATATCGGTAGCAGTATGTAAAATGCAAATGGTATTGCCTTCGGCATTCTTAATAGCGCGGTATTCAAAATCGAAATAAACGGTACGTAGTTCGCCATCAACAATTAGATCGGCAGGGGTGTCAGTTCCCGAAATAGTGATGCCTTCGTTCCAAACCCGTTTAAACATTTCTATAAAAGGCTGGCCTTTTAGTTCGGGTAGGGCGTCTTCTAAAGTTTTGCCTATTACGCTGCTATCTTTATCCCACACATTAAGCATGGCATCATTAGCTAACTGAATTATAGCATCTTCTGTAACATGTATAGCAGTAGCAACTTTAGTGAGCGATAGCACTTCTATTAGTTGCTCGTTGCTTAAAAGATAGTCGGAGGGGCTCATTAATGCTTAATCATAGAATAAAACGCCTAAGTTAAAATTATTTCATTTAACAGTAATATATAAAGAATGTTCTGTTAGAGATGAGAGGAGTAAAAAAGTAGTTATTCTATCCGATTAAAGGGACGAAAAACAAAAGCAATCCCGGTAAGTTGTATAAATAAACCAATTGGATTGTTATGAAAAAGTTACTCAAAATTACATCTGTACTATTATTGGCATTGAGCACTACCATAGTAAGTGCCCAAACCCAAACGGCAACATCAAGCACTAAGAGATCTGCTTCAACTGCAAAAACCAAAACAACCACAGCAAGCCCAACTAAAAAAGATGGCACGCCGGATAAAGTGATGAACATCCAGTTAAAGAAAGATAAGAACAATTTTGTTATCAGTTCATCACTCCGTGGAGAATGAGTTCCTTTTACGACAGATT
>CAHJXH010000217.1 GCA_903644075.1 Sphingobacteriaceae bacterium
GATAAAACCATCCCCGGGAACTTCAGTGAGCAGTTGAGCTCTGTTTTCGACAGCATCCAGATAAACAATTTTATTAAGCTTTATCCCGATCTTAAAAGCTATACCGGCGACGTTACCGAGTTTTACAAAAAGCGAAAGTATGCCTATGCCTGGTTTGATAAAGGCAAACTGATTGAGCAGGCCTCGAACCTGGCCAACCGTGTAGGTAACTTAAAACGAAATGGGGTTTATAAAGAACTACCTTATCAGCCTAAACTCGATTCGTTGATTGACAATATTGGTTCGAAGAAAAACCAGACTGATGTTAAACTGGAGCTGATGCTCACCTACCAGTACTTTGCTTTCTCGCAACTGGTATGGCAGGGGATGGACGAGTCGGCCAGTAAATCGGCCAAGTGGTACTTGCCCCGTAAAAAAGTGGCCTATGATCAATATCTTGACAGTCTTTTAAGCGCACCGGCGGGGAAAACTAAAATTGATGAGCCCGTTTACCGCCAGTACGAACTGTTAAGAAGCTATCTGCGTAAATATCGTACGTTACAAACTAAGGAAACCTGGGCACCCATCGTACCGGCCAAAATATATAAATTGGGTGATTCATCAGCCATAATTTCAAACATAAAGAGGCGTTTATATTTGCTTGAAGATTTTAAGGGCGATACCACAAATCAATCATTTACTCCCGAATTACAGGATGCTGTAAAAAGTTTCCAGAACACACATGGGCTTACCCCAACCGGGTTACTGAACAAACCAACCATTGCCGAATTGAATACGCCACTTAGCAGCCGCATTACCACTATACTGGTAAATATGGAACGCAGCCGTTGGTTGCCGGTAAGTATGGATTCTTACTACCTCACGGTTAACATTCCCGAGTTTAAATTACATGTGTACAATGCTGATAGTTTGCTGTGGAGTTGTAATGTAGTGGTGGGCCAAACGGTGCACCAAACCACTGTGTTTTATGGCGAAGTTAAATATGTAGTATTTAGCCCGTACTGGAACGTGCCGCCGGGTATTTTGAAAAATGAGATTATCCCCGGCATGAAACGCAACAAAAATTATCTGTCTCAGCATAACATGGAGCAAGCCGGGTACGAAGGTGGTTTGCCGGTAATAAGGCAAAAGCCCGGCCCGGCAAATTCATTGGGTTTGGTTAAATTTTTGTTCCCTAACAGCTATAATATTTATCTGCACGATACGCCCTCTAAATCACTGTTCGGTGAAACTACGCGGGCATTTAGTCACGGCTGTATCAGGGTAGGAGAACCGGCTAAACTGGCTGATTTTTTATTGCAGGATGATAAACAATGGACACCCGATAAAATAAATAAAGCCATGCATCAGGGCCGCGAACAATACGTTACCCTGAAAAAGAAAGTGCCGGTTTACATTGCCTATTTTACCTCATTTGTTGACCGCGACGGCAAGGTGAATTTTCGCAAGGATATTTATAACCTGGACGATCATTTGGCATCAATGATTGTATCGGGCAAGGGCAAATACTAAGGTTTATAAGATTGAAATAAAGCTTGGGCAGCGTGCAATAAAATAATAGCATGATCTTACTTACGCCAATTTGATCTTGAAGCCAATAAATATAAAATACTATTTTATTGATACTGCTGGTTGAAATAATGGTTCCAGTATATGGCGGTGAGTTTCGCCCCATCGCGCTGTAACCTCGATCACAGGTATCAATGTTTCACCCAATGCGGTGAGCTCGTACTCCACTTTTAGGGATTTTTGCTCAAAAATAGTTTTGGCTATAATGCCTTGATTAACAAGTTGCGTTAATTGGCTGTCTAATAAACGCCTGGAGGCTTTTGGTATCCGACGATGTAATTCTCCCGGCCTTTTAATGCCCAAATGGATGCACCAAATCAAATTGATCTTCCATTTTCCGTTAATTACCTCCATAAATGAAGGCCACATTCAAGTTCAATGGGTAATTTTCTTTCGTACATCTTACAAAGATAAGTCATCTTATTGTCCTATCTGATACGGCTGAATTTAGCCATACTTGATCTCATTATGCAGTGATGCGAATTTTGGGATATGAAATATAAATTATTCGGAACGCACACCGGGCTACCGGCAAGTGAATTAGTATTAGGGGCAGCAAGTTTGGGTGGGCGCCGTGGTTATGGCGCTGTTGCTGAAGATATACCTAAAATTTTGTCTGCTTATGCGGATGCATGTGGTAATTTTATAGATGTGGCCGATCAATATCAACTTGGAGAAGCTGAAGAGATTGTTGGTAAATTTATCGGGCAACAACGTGGCAATTTTATAATCTGCACCAAATATACCCGGAGCAGCGAGGTGAAACCGGCGCCGGCTAACTCCGGCAATCACCGTAAAGCCATGCGCCAGGCGGTAGAAGCCAGTTTGAAACGATTGAAAACGGATTACATAGACATTTACATGCCACATTATGATGACGGATTGACACCGCTTGATGAAATAGCCCGGGGCCTGGAAGATCTGGTTAAAACAGGCAAGGTATTATATATTGGTCTGGCTAATTTTCCGGCCTGGAAAGCAACTGCCATTGCCAGTACCATTCCACTTGCCGCATTGCAAATCGAATATAACTTGGCGCAACGCACAGCTGATCGGGAATTAATAAGCATGGCTAAACATTTTGGCTTGGGTACAATGTTTTATTCTCCATTAGCAGGGGGATTGCTGACCGGCAAATATAGAAAAGGCTCATCTGGCAGGTTAACTAATGCTTCACCACAAGGTTATCAGGAAGATGCTACTACTAAAGCCATCATAGATCAGTTAGAAGAGATTGCGATAGAAGTAGAAGCAACTCCCGGTCAGGTAGCCTTGGCCTGGACACTGACAAAAGATGCTTTTCCGATTATTGGAGCGCGTACGCTTGATCATATTAAAGATAGTTTGAAAGCCCTTGACATTCATTTAACAACAGATCAGATAACTCGATTAGATAATATTAGTGCGGTAAAGATGGGTTATCCTCATGATCTGCTTAAAACAGTTCAAACAAGGTACTAATCCATTGAATTATCTGGGATTGAAATATTTACTGACCCGGTTTGCAAAATAGTTTTGCATCATTTTTCAGCTAATTATTTAAGATATAAACTGAATTATTAATTTCTTGCTTTTCTGTTTTCTTTTGTAGTAACTTAGTATTCAGACCAATAAACTAAATTATCACAATGGAATCTCAACCTCAAGAATTATTGAAGGGCTTTATCCGTTTAGGCGGTTCGCCCGAAGAAGTAGCCAGTAAATTAGGGCCACTTGCCGACCTGGAAGGTACCTGGAAAGGTAACTCGGGATGGAGCCTTATCGCAGTACCATCACGCGCGCATGGCGACCCTACGTTTACGCTGTTGATGCAGCAATACGATGAAACGATAACCTTTACACCCATTACAGCCCCGGTGCCTAACCGCGGCGGTGCCGTGCAGCAGTTTGTTACTGGTTTAATGTATGAACTTACCATAACCGATATGAAATACCCAAACGGGATATTACATGTTGAAAACGGTATGTGGCTAAACCTCACAGATATTGAAGCCCAGCCAGACGGGCCTGTTTTAGATTCGACCCTTATCAGGCCATTCAGCATAGCCCGTATGTCGAGCATTCCGCATGGTGATGTGGTAATTGCGCTGGGTAATTCAAGTGTTTCAAATGGTACACCTCAGTTTCCTGTTATTTCAGCTGTTCCACAGCCACCGGGCCTTCCGCCGACGTTCGGTTATACCGATCCTTACCTTAGAAACCAGTTCTCAGGCCAGTTTGATACATCAAACGTAAACAGCACTTTACAAGCTGCAGTTGCCGCACAAACCGTTGGTAAAGTAACAACCATTACCGTTGATACCCAAAACAAAGGAGGTAGTATATCGAACATTCCATTTGTTGATGCGCACGTAAACCCAAGCCGCTTCCAGTCTACCTTTTGGATTGAGGAGGTAAGTGTAGATGGGGTTAGCTGTATGCAATTACAATACTCACAACAAGCCGATTTAAATTTCATCAAAAAACACAACCTGCCCGGCGATATTTTGTGGCCGCACGTAAATGTGAATACATTGAGAAAGATCTAAATAAAACAAAAAGGGTTGGCGTATCAATACACCAACCCTTTTTTGAAAATTCCTTAATTGATATTTATCTATAGCGAAAGCCAAAGGGCAGTACCGCCAAGGTTATCGTTTTGTGTAACATCGGGATCAATTTCAAAACCGTTAATTGCTTTCTGTGTCTTTTGCAAAATCTGGTATCCGCGGGTAGCCACCTGCGGGCCGTTATATGCCCGCCAGTAATGCTGAAAAGAAAGCTTGCTGTATAATTGCTCTTCGGTAAGTATTGCGCCGTAGCCCACATAAACACCGGGTACATAACCTGCACTATGCACGGCATTATACCATGCCTGGCAATAGGCTATTACATCGGCAGCTGGGGTATGTGTAGCAGGTTCTTCAAGGTCAAGCCAAATATTCACACCTTCAGGCAGCCCAACAGTTTGTTTGGCATAGGTGGCGGCAAAGGTACCGTATTCGGTTCCGAGAGCTGCGGTTGGCACCCATCCCGGCAAAGCAACATGCTGTACAGCCATTAAAGCAAGGCCAGCCTCTACAATACCTAAGGCTTCCTGGTTGCTAAGGTTGCCGGCAACAAGCGCAGCAGTACGTGGTAAATAACGCACGCAAAAAGCATAGCCGGCGTTTTTGAAACTCGCAGCCTGGGCATGAGATAAAATTCCGTTTACGTCAAAGCCGGTTAGTCCGGCAGGAGCCGGCTTTACAGTGCCGGGAAGTGGAGTGATTGCCATAATGTTAAAATTTAGGTTTATTACCGAACCATTTTTTGATTCGGGTTAATAAAATAAAACTAAGAATTAATTTATTAGCATCAAAATTAATATTTTGAAATACAGGTAGTTATGTGGGTAGGCAAATCGATAAAATCCCTTAATTAGCGATAAATATACGCTGATACATCGCTGGTCTGATAAATTAATATAATGTAAATTAATTAAAAAGGTATCGCATTTTATTTTCTTTTTACAAGGTGTTCAAACTTGTATATTTATACAATAGATAAATAATTGCCCAATTATTACAATCTATCAATTTGCTCAACGCTAAATGAAAGAACAATTATCATTTTTTAATTTTTCTCTGAAAAAGATCCTGGATTTAGAACCCGACTCTTTCAAAAGAGCTAAGTACCAGATCGTATTTACCATAATTGTCTTCTCAATAACTAAAGCGCTTATTGTATTACCATTCGTTATTAAATATCATCAGCATCTGCAGTTGGTACGTATAGTTATAATTGTAGTTGTGCTGTTGGCTTTTGCTAAAATAATATTGTACAGGCCGGCCAGTTTACTAGTTATTTCACACATCATGATCATGATGTCTTTGGTAACTATATGGTCAAACCTGTTTGCTTACGTACAGGCTATCAATGTTTTTACGATACAATTAATTTTTCTGGCAACATTGGTGAGTTATTATCTCATTGGTGGTATACAGGCGGCATGCTATTCGGCCCTGGCTATATTACCGGCTATTTATTATCTGCTGGCAAGGCATACGGTTTTTGCCCATATCAATATGGCTTCCCAGGAAGTAAATTCTACGGCTTCAGATGCCGTGGTGGTCCTCAACTTTGTGTCTTTCTTATTTATTCATTACCTGTATTACCGGGCATTTCATAAAAACTTAAGAGAAAAGGAAGCGCTGAATCTGCAGTTGCAAAGCAATGTAATAGCATTAAATGCCCTGGCCGAATCGAGGTCGCTATTCTTATCCACCATGTCGCATGAGTTGCGGACACCTTTAAACGGTGTTATAGGTATGGCTTATTTACTGAAAGATACCGCGTTGGAAGAGCAAAAGGACAAGTTGAATATCCTCGAATTTTCGGCCAATAACCTGCTGTCGGTAATTAATGATGTGCTCGACTATAATAAAAGCGAACTCGGTAAAATCGAGTTAGAAGCTGTCCCGGTAAGTCTGCCTGAATTACTAAAGAAGATCCATTCGGGCCTTGAACTAAGGGCTGCCGAGAAGCACCTGGACCTGGTGCTGGAGATAGATGCGAGTTTGGAAAACATCTGGGTAATTACAGACCCTACCCGGTTAACCCAAATTATTTTTAACCTGGCCGGCAATGCCATAAAATTTACCGACGAGGGGATGGTGAAAATCAAAATCACACTCCATGAGTTGCTTGGTGATAAGGCTATCTTCCATTTCTGCATTAGTGATACAGGTATTGGCATAGCAGAAGACCGGCAACAAGCCATTTTCGATCCATTTACACAGGCATCGTCTGATACTACCCGCAAATATGGGGGTACAGGATTGGGCCTGGCCATTGTAAAAAGATTGCTTAGCCTTTTTGATAGTACCATTGAGTTGGAAAGCCATAGCGGTAAAGGATCGGTATTTAAATTTCCTTTAACGCTCCCGTTGTGCCAGACGCAATTGAAAGTGGTGGCTGAGCAAAAAGCAGATGCAAGTTATTTAAAAGGCCTGAAATTGTTGATAGTTGAAGATAACCGCATCAATGTGCTGCTGCTGGAAAAATTGCTGAGTAAATGGGAGGTTGAAACCGTTATTGCCTGGAATGGCCAGGAAGCAATAGATCAATTACAGCTTCAATATTTTGATTGTATTTTAATGGATATCCACATGCCGGTTATGGATGGGTATACGGCCACCACATCTATAAGGGCTTTGGCCGATCAGATAAAAGCAAATGTGCCTATCATTGCGATAACAGCTTCTGTTTCGGACCAGCTATACGCTAAGATAAGATGGTTGGTATGCAAGATTATGTGCACAAGCCATTTCAGCCCAAACAATTGTTTGATAAGCTGAAACTGATCCATGAGGTAATGTAAGTGTTATCGACTGGTACATACAAACGATAATTGAATAATTATTATCATTTTTTATATATTTTTAAAAGCCTTGCCAGCATCAATTTTTAATTAATTACTTTTTGTTAAGTGTATATATTGCACTTTTACCATCTCTAAAGCTTATGTCTATATAAGGGCAAGACCATTTGTAGTTTGTTCCGTCATTGGTGACGGTGCCGAAATCTTTTGTTTTATCTAATACAGCACTTTCTGTGTTGTCCTTTGCACTTTTGTATTGCAGTTGCAATGACGCTCCATTTTCAGTTCCGGATAGTAAATAAGTTTGATCTATCTGGTAGCCTTCGGCATGGTATATTATAGAATCTTTAGTAACGATCAATGAAATTTTTTGCATGTCTCTCCAATCACTATGATCTTCATTAACGTTGATGTTATAGGTGCCGAACCATTTATTGGAAATAGAATTAGGGGTTGAAACAGCCGCTACCTGAGGCTTAGGTTTACTAACTGTTTTATTTAAAAAATCGTCGCGCCAGGTTTGTTCTTTAGTGGCATCGCCGTTAACATTTATAGAGTCAACTATATTCCATTTATCGCTTGCGCTATCGTAGGTGTAAAGGGTTTCGGTAAATTTATCTTTTTGATAATATACCGGGTCACCATCTTTATTATAGTTTAAATACTTTTTGTCAATCAGGAAAACATAGATGTTATAGTCTTTTTTATATTGAGCTGCACTTAATGTATTGATTTTCTTGTTTTCTACTGAAATTTGATCGTCGGCTATGCTCAACGGTTTCTGCGGAATTAAGTAGACTGCAACATTACCGAGATTATTGCCGCTATTAGGATTGTAGATACAGCCGTAATCGGCCGTCATAAAATAGCCATCGTTATAAGAGTAAGAATGGCATTTGAGTACATTATCAAAAGTTAAAGCTTTATCATTTGCGGTTACATTGGTTTGTTCGTCATTAGCAGGTTTGGGCTTATTGCCACAGCTAAATAAAATTGTAACAGCAGCTATAAGTAGTATAAATTTAATTTTTGTGATAACGTGTTTAAAACTATCTGTCATAAAATAATTAATTAGAATCTGGCTTAATAAGCAATGACTGAGCCTCGTCCTCTGCAGATGTGACTGCTTTTTTTATTTCAGGATCGTTATAATAATTTCCCCTTTT
>CAHJXH010000218.1 GCA_903644075.1 Sphingobacteriaceae bacterium
CTAACGCTGTTATAAATAAATATGATTGATAGACCCTTTAACCAAATAAGAGATACATTCAAAGAAGCAAATACGCGTAATAAGGATTTAGTAAAATACGTATTCGAAAAATCCGATAGTATTTCGTTATGGATAATTGGACTATCAATCGGTGGTATTTCCATATTTGCGAACGATATTGGTAAAGTTAAAAGTTCAATTAATTCTGGATATTTAACTCCTATCCTCTATCTTCTGGCAATATCAGTCGCATCAGGAATTATATATAGAGTGCTATATCTTAATTTCTTCGTACTACTTAATCATATTATGGATGGCATTGATTTGTCTTTTGATAGGAAAAAGACAATGGACACAGAATCATTTTTAGAAGGAAATGAAACGTTTGAGCAACTTTTAATAGTGATCCAGAATAGCACAGGAGAAAATTTACAAGCAAAATTACCATTATATAATGCCTCAGACGAAAGAGGAAAGAAAATATTATATGATTATACGGTTGGTTACTATCTTGCCAATGTTGACTTCGCCAAAAAAGACACTGATTTAGCTTTTGATTTTGCAGCAGGCGTTTATGCCGATTTTTTTGGATCGACAAAGGAAAAATATAAGAAGAAGCTTACAAATGGAAATTTTGGTAAGAAGTATAAAATATCACTTATATTTTTAGCCATTTTATATCTTACATATAATCTTACATTTATTACAGCACTATTTTTATTGGCGGCTTCTACTTAATTATTTATTCACTCTGTATAGCTACGAGGTTGCCACGCTATCGCTCGCAATGACAAAATTGAATAACCAGCTTAAACTAAAGAGATGAACCCTGCATACCCTAATAATTGTGGCATCTTAATTTACGGAAAGCACAACTCTTGCCCTACTACACCCTTTCAAAGAAAATTGAGCAGCCACGAGTTCTTTTTGGTTACTTTTTCTTGCGGAAAGAAAAAGTGACATCCACTAACGATTCATACCGCTCACCATCATTCCTAATGAAAAACGGATTGTGCAAGATGAAAGCATCGCCTCTGTAGGTCGGGGATTGCCACGCTATCGCTCGCAATGACAAAATTGTTAAATCCGCTTAAAAGGGATCAGGTGAACCATAAATAACCCAATTATTGTGGCATCTTAATTTTCGGGCAGCACAACTCTTGCCTTACCACACCCTCCAACAGAAAATTGAGCAGCCACGAGTTCTTTCTTGGTACTTCTTTCTTGCGGAAAGAAAGAAGTACATCCACTGACGTTTCATAATGTTCAAACCATTCCTAATGAAAAACGGATTGTGCAAGATGAAAGCATCGCCTCTGTAGGTCGGGGATTGCCACGCTATCACTCGCAATGACAAAATTGATAAACCCGCTTAAAAATGCTCTGATAAACCCTTAATAACCTAATAATTGTGGCATCTTAATTTTCGGATAGCACAACATTGGCCACAGCACATCCCTCAATAGAAAATTGAGCAGCCACGAGTGTTATTCACGTTGTTTTGGTTTTTTAAGGTGTTCATGAGATCGCTGCGCTAAGTTTCTTGGTACTTCTTTCTTGCGGAAAGAAAGAAGTACATCCAGTGACGATTCATAAAACCCATTACCATTCCTAATGAAAACGGATTGTGCAAGATGAAAGCATCGCCTCTGTAGGCCTGGGATTGCTTTCCCGATGTAAATTCGGGACAGGCCGTACCTCAATGACGTGCATAGAGGAGATAATGCGATCGTTTTTTACTCTTTACTGTTCCAGGTCTCCAGAATAAATTAATTCCAAAACCCATTAGCTTTTGCCCAGGCTTTAAATAGTTGTGGCCACTCTTGCACGGGCGAACCGGGTTTACCCATCCCCCAGCCATGCCCACCTGTAGGGAAAAGGTGAATTTCTGAAACGATATGATGTTGCTGAAGGGCAGCGTACATTAAACGGCTATTTTCCACATTAGATATGGGGTCATCCATTGCCTGCGCCAAAAATGTGGGTGGGGTTTTCCCGCTAACATGCAATTCAACAGAGTAAGCTTTTTGTTGCGCCGCTGATGCACCCGTACCCACAATTTCTTTTTCTGAATGTGTATGATTATAGGGTGGCAGCATGGTAATTACCGGATACAGTAAAGCCACAAAGTCGGGACGGGCCGAGTGCTGGTCAACGCGATCAATAGGTGCGTACCATTGTTTATTGTATTCTGTTTCCGTCATCCCGGCCAAATGCCCGCCTGCAGAAAAACCCATTATGCCAATTTTATGCGGATCTAAGCCATATTCTTCAGCCTTACTGCGGATAAGTCGCATGGCACGCTGTGCATCTTCAAATGGCACGTTAACATTGGCCCAGCCCTCGGCAGGGAGCCGGTATACCAATTCAAATGCGGTTATACCTTGCTCTTGAAGCCAGTTGGCGGCGGGCCCGCTTTCACTCCCAACTTCTATATGCGCGTATCCGCCCCCACTAATTACCAGCATTGCCACACCATTAGTATGGCTTGGCTTATGCACAATTAAACGCGGCTGATTGATGTTGGTATATGAACCTTTATCCGATATATGTTCCGCGCCGGTAGGCCCGGGACCATCGGGAGGTGTACCCGGCCAGAGTAAAATTTCTGTTGATTTGGTTTGGCCGAAAGATGTGGCAATGTTGAATAGTGAGAAGAGAAGAAGGACGTACTTTAATGTATTTTTCATAGGGGTGGTTTGAAAAAGTAACTAACTAATCTATTAAACTGGGATAGGGATGGATTGTTGTTGGCGCGGTTAAGAATGGTTTTTATTCGATAGTCAGAGACTATCTGCATAGTGGTTCGAAGTCATTGACTTCGAACAGCGTAGGAATAACAGAATGACGCTACTCCGACGAACCCCACATAACCTAATAATTGTGGCATCTTAATTTTCGGAAAGCGCTACACCTGCCCTATCACACCCTCTCAAAGAAAATTGAGCAGCCACGAGTTTTCTTTGGTTTCTTTTGCGGAAAAAGAAAGTGACATCCACTGACGATTCATAAAATCACCCTGCCATTCCTAATAAAAAACGGATTGTACATTATTGGAGTTAGTGCTCTGTAGGTCTGGGATTGCCACGCTATCGCTCGCAATGACGTGCGGGGTGGAAACCGTAGCTTTAAAGCTAACTACCTTACCCTCGACGGCGCAACCCCATAAGCCTTTTTAAAGGCAAAAGAAAAGTGCGAAAAATCCTTGAACCCTACTTCCATATACACATCAGAGGTTTTCCAGCCTTTTTCTTTGAGGAGGTAGTGGGCATCTTCCAGGCGCTTTTGTTGCAGCCAGCGGTTGGGCGAGGTTTTGAAGATTTTCTCAAAATCGCGCTTAAAGGTAGCCAGGCTGCGGCCGGTTAGGTATGCAAAGCGGCTAATGTCTACATTAAACTTGTAGTGCTCAGTCATGTAGGCTTCGAGATCTATTTTGCCGGGCTCGTTAAAATCGAAGAGGGCATCTCTAAGCCCGGGGTTGGTTTCGAGCAAAATCATGACGGCTTCTTTTACCTTCAGGCTTACCATCATTTGGTTGAACTCTCCGCTGCCATCAATATAGGGCGTTAGCGACTCGACAAAGTTTAACAGCTTTTTATTGGGTTCTAAAATTAAGGCAGCCTCACCGGTATAAGGCTTGGATGGGTGGAGGTTAAACTCCTCACTCAGGCTATGCAATGTTGTCTGATCTAACCGGATTGACAGCGCCCTGTACTCGCCGCCGGGCACCGGGTGCTTGGTAAATTTGGCCAGTTGGTTGCGGCGGATGTACCTGAAATCGCCAGCCTTAAACACGTAATTTTTGCCATTAATAAATAGGTCGTTGCTGCCTTCTATACCGTAGCTAAAAATGTGCTCCGCCACAAATTGTTCTCCTTCCCGGCTAGTGTTGGCGTAGCAGGAATACAAAATTTGGTCGTCTGTTTGGTGGGCTGCTTTTGGTGGCATAATGCTTTATAAAAGTAATCAGAAATGCAGGCTTTAGCCCACATTTCTGCATTTTATGGTTAATTTTTTATACCTTATTTAAGTAATGCTTATTTGCTTCTTTCTTTCAAAAAAAACTTGCCTACATCAGTCTCTAAAAAGTTTTCGGCCTCATCATGATCGGTAGAAATACTTACCGGCAGCCACTTTTCCATTTCGGCTGTCCTTTGTGCATCCGCGTTTTTTAACATGCCGATGGCTTCACTGCCTAACACCAGGTGCAGCGGTGGCTCGGGGTTTTCAACCAGTTCAACCATCACTTTGGCGGCTTTGTCCGGGTCGCCCATGGGTACAAAGGCACCACTCTTAAATAGTTCGGTACGTTTTTGAACAGTGCTTTCGTAGCCTTCCACTACAGGCGCATAAGTCATTGAGGCACCCGCCCAATCGGTACGGAAACCGCCCGGCTCTACACAGGTAAGCAATATGCCAAGTGGTGCAATTTCTTTAGCCAATGATTCGCTAAAGCCGCTCAAGCCAAATTTGGCAGCCTGGTAAATGCTCACACCTGCATTACCAACCCGCCCACCAATTGAGCTGATCTGCAAGATCCGACCCGAACGCTGTTTACGCATGTAAGGCAATACCGCGCGGGTAATTTCGATTGGTGCATATAGGTTGGTTTCCAACTGGCTGCGTACCTGCTCTTCTGTAAAAGCTTCGGCAGCGCCCACTATGCCGAAACCGGCGTTGTTAACCAGCACATCAATACGGCCAAAGTGCTTAACGGCCGTCGCTACGGCATCGTAAACTTCATCGTAATTGGTTACATCCAGTTTTATAGGTAAAATCTGGTTGGGGTATTTCTTAACCAAATCCTTTAATTGTTCGGGGTTACGGGCTGTTGCGGCTACGTTATCGCCTTTTGCCAGTACTGCTTCTGTTAGGCTGCGTCCCAATCCGCGGGAGCTGCCAGTTATAAACCATGTATTTGCCATTGTTGTAGATTTTAATTTTTTGTTGAATCAAAGGTAGGCGGTATTTCAGCCCGGCGTTTTGTTAGAAAGCTCAATCTATTTTGTTAAAAAGCTCATTAAAAGAATAGCCGATTAACTTGATAAAGACAATTAATAAGAGCTACTTTGCAGCGTAACAATTTCTAATTGAGATATGACCTATTGTTTAGGCATCAAAGTAAAAAAGGGGCTGGTTGCCATTGCCGATACACGTATTACTTCGGGCACCGATGTAACGATTAAAAAGAAGCTCTTTGTATTACAGAAAGAGCAATGCTCTATGTTTATCATGACCAGCGGACTACGTTCCGTTCGCGATAAGGCCATGGTTTATTTTGAAGAACTGCTGGACAGTAACCTGGACGATTACGATAAGCTATATAAAGCTGTAAACGCCTTTGGCGAGCAGGTTAAGCGCGTTGGCGAAGAAGACCGTGAATCGCTCGAGAAAGCCGGGTTTAAATTTAATTTGAACACCATTATTGGTGGACAAATGAAGAATGATGAGGAGCATAAACTCTTCCTCCTGTATCCCGAAGGTAACTGGGTTGAGCTTGGCGAGGGTGCGCCTTACGTAATTATTGGTAATGCCGCACAGGGTAAGGCGATACTAAACCGCAGTTTAAATAAGGAATCGAGTTTGAAACTTTGCTTAAAGGCTGGGTTCTTATCTTTCGACTCTACCCGCATCAGCGCAGCCGACGTGGATTTCCCGATTGATGTGGCTGTTTACGAGGGTAACAGCTTTAACATGGTTGAACATCATTACGATAAGGATGATCTGGGCAAGGTTTCGGCACAGTGGGATATGGAACTAAAAAATGCGCTCAAAAACATTTCAAACCAATGGATGGATGCGACGTTTAATGAATTAACAAAAACTAAAAAGAAGAAGGATAAGAAGGCATGAAGTTTAGCGTTTCGGGGGCATTAAGTTACGAGGTCAGATCGGCCGCAACATTCATTTTAAATATACATGCCCTACGGACGCCCGCTCAGGCCGTGCTGGAAGAGTCATTTACTATTGATCCTTACAGCAAATCGGAAGAGTTGGCAGCGCAGACTGAAAACCGCTATGTGCGTTTCGAAGTTACAGAACCCGCTTACGTTAATATCAATTACCACGCAATAATTGATACATCCTTTAAACAAACCCCGGGCGAATTATTAACCGATGTGCCAATTATGCAATTGGATAATACCGTTCTGCCTTACTTTTTCCCAAGCAGGTATTGCCAGTCCGACAAGCTTTTCCGTTTTGCACATAACAAGTTTGGCAAAATTGATAACGCCTTCGAAAAAGTATTGGCTTTAACCGACTGGATCCACGACAATGTGGAATACCTGAGCGGATCAACCACCTCACAAACCTCGGCTTACGATACCGTTACCGAGCAGGCCGGAGTTTGCCGCGATTTTGCGCATTTGGGTATTGCCTTATGCCGTGCGCTGGATATCCCTGCCCGGTATTTTACAGGCTATGCCTATCAATTAAACCCACCAGATTTTCACGCTTGTTTCGAAGCCTTTATTGGGCATGATTGGGTGATATTTGACGCTACCAAACTGATGCCTTTAAACGGACTGGTTAAAATAGCAACAGGCCGCGATGCTGCTGATGCCGCCATCGCCAGTATCTTCGGTGATGTAAGGAGCACTTTTATTTCGGCATCATGCCAACTGGCCGATACCAGCTTTGAACCCTTTTATTACGATAGCAACAACCCCGTAGGGCTTACCTATTTATAGAATAAATAGATGTTGCTTAAACAGTTAGGCCACTTAACGGTTATTACCTAACGAATGGGCAAAGCATCGAAATTCATATTTACCTTATCCATATTTTGTTGTTTTGCTATCCACTTAAAGGCGCAGGGCAACAGAGGGATCCCGATTATACCTTATGCGCTTAAAGATAGTTCGGCGCATAAAGATTCTGTGTATCAAAAAGACCTGTATGATGTACTGAAGAGGCTCATGGGCAAAAAGAAAACCCAGTCCTCTCACAGCGATACCATCACCTCTAAACCTACTATTTCTGTTATTCCTGCCCTTGGATACACATTAACAACCGGTTTCGCGGTTAGCTTATCGGGCAATATGCAATTTAGGTTCGATTCTACTTCACGGGTTTCAACCATAACTGCCGCTGCAGGCTTCTCGTCAAAAAAGCAGATTACCATCCCCATACAATCAACCATCTGGCTAAAGAACAGCAATTACGTTCTGATAGGCGACATCCGTTTGTATAAATATCCGCAAAGCACTTTTGGCTTGGGTACCAATTCCAAAACGACCGACGAAGACCCGATGAAGTTTAACTACGTCCGGTTTTATGAAACATTGCTCAAAAAAATAACCGGCAACCTGTATCTCGGTGGCGGGTATATTATTGACTATTATGGTGATATTTCAGAAAAAGGGACTAAAAGCGGTGCACCATCGGCCTATGCATTGTATGGCACATCTACACATTCGGTATCATCGGGCTTAACCCTAAATGCCTTATTTGATAATCGCGACAATGCCATCAACGCATCAAAGGGTGCTTATGCTTCTATGCAACTCCGCACTAACTTCGAGTTTATGGGCAGTAACTCGGGTTGGCAATCATTAATTATCGATGCGCGCAAATATTTTAAATTCCCGGCAGGCAGCGATAATGTGCTGGCTTTCTGGAATTATGACTGGGTGGTAATAAGCGGCAAACCGCCATACCTTAATTTACCTGCCAATGCCTGGGATGCTTACTCTACTACAGGCCGTGGTTACATCCAGGGCCGTTTTCGTGGGGCTCAAATGATTTATCTCGAAACCGAATACCGTTTCAAAATTACGAGGAATGGCCTGTTGGGCGGTGTACTTTTTGCCAATGCCGAAAGCTTTTCGGGAGCACCGGGTTCGGGTTTGCAAACTATCCAACCAGCATTTGGCCCGGGCTTGCGCCTTAAACTAAATAAGGTGTCTAAAACCAATGTAGGTATAGATTATGGCATCGGGAAGGGTGGTTCGGGCGGCTTATTTGTTTGTGTTGGCGAAGTTTTTTAAGGTATATTTAGATTACCAAAATTTTCA
>CAHJXH010000219.1 GCA_903644075.1 Sphingobacteriaceae bacterium
CTCCTGGTCTTTACCCACAGGTACTTTGGTAGCCTTGTGGATCAATATATCGGCAGCCATTAATACCGGGTAGGTAAGTAGTCCGGCATTAACATTATCGGGGTTTGCACGTACTTTATCTTTAAATGATGTTGCACGCTCCAGCTCGCCTAAATAGGCGTTCATGTTTAAGTAGAGATATAATTCAGCAACCTCAGGCACATCGCTTTGGATGTAGATGGTCGATTTTTCAGGATCGATACCTGATGCTAAATATTCAACCAGCACACTTTTTACGTTACCGTGCAAATCGCCGGGGGTAGGGTGGGTGGTTAATGAGTGCAGATCAGCAATAAAAAAATAACAATTGTATTGGTGCTGCATTTTTACGAAGTTTTGGATGGCTCCGTAATAATTGCCCAGGTGTAATTTACCTGTAGACCGAATACCGCTAACAACAGTTTCCATAGGGTGCGAAAGTAAGGAATTTTTCTATTTTTGGTGTCGATGAAAATGATATTGAAGAAAGCCCATACCTATTTCTATGTAGTTATTGTAGCTTTTGTTTATTGCTTAATATGGCCCTTTGTGTATTTCTGCTCACGTGAGCCATCGCGTTACGGCAGTATTAATATCTTCCGTAAAATATGGGCTTTCACTTCGTCGTTACTATCGGGCTTTGTTTACAATATTAAATACGAAGCACCGATAGACTGGAGCAGAACCTATGTTATTTGCCCTAACCACACCTCAAACCTCGATATTACCAGTGCAAACCTGCTCATCAAAAAAAACGATTACTGTTTTATGGGGAAAGAGGAGTTGCTGGATGGCTTTGTAACTAAATTATTTTTTAAAACGATAGATATACCGGTAAATCGCGAAAGTAAAATGTCGTCGTTCCGGGCTTTTAAAAAGGCTTCTGAAAGATTGCAGGAGGGGATGAGTTTGATCATTTTCCCCGAAGGAAAGATCGCCGATGATTACCCGCCGATACTGCACGAGTTTAAGAATGGCCCTTTTCGCCTGGCTATCGAATTTAAAATACCGATTATTCCCGTAACTTCGTTAAACACCTGGCAAATGCTGTGGGACACTGGCCTGCAATATGGCAGCAAGCCGGGGATATGCCATATATTTGTACATAAGCCGATAGAAACAGCGCATTTAACGCTTGATGACGCCGATAGCCTGCGCGACGAAGTGTATAGCCTGATACAGCAAAAGTTTGAACAACAATGAAAATTACCGAAGATACCGTAGATAAGATAGCCCACCTAGCACGACTGGAAGTTAATGCCGATGAAAAAGAGCAATTAATGGCCGATATGAGCCGGATATTGACTTTTATGGATAAACTAAACGAGGTTGATACCAGCAACGTTGAGCCACTTGTTTACATGACCGAAGAGGTGAACGTTTTCCGCAAGGACGAAGTAAAGGAACTAATTACCCACGAAGAAGCCCTGCAAAACGCACCCGAGCGCGATGAGAATTACTTTCTGGTACCCAAAGTAATTGAAACCCGCGACCATGCCGATGGTAAAGCAGATAAAAGTGTATAAGCACTGTAACATTTGGTAGGCACCCGCAGTCCAAAAACAAAAAACCATACATGGAGCCACTAATTACTATTAATGATATCGGACGTAAATATGTTATAGGCGCAGAAGTGATTCACGCGTTGAAATCGGTATCGTTAACTATTAATAAGGGCGAATTTGTGGCGCTGATGGGGCCGTCGGGTTCCGGCAAATCAACCCTGATGAATATTCTGGGTTGCCTCGACACGCCAACCAAAGGCAGCTACGTGCTTAACAACATCGATGTAAGCCACATGACTGATAACGATCTGGCCGAAGTACGTAACAAAGAGATCGGCTTCGTTTTCCAGACATTTAACTTATTACCCCGTAACAGCGCATTAGATAATGTGGCTTTACCGCTGGTATATTCGGGCGTAAACAAAGTGAACCGCGAAGAACGCGCCAAACAAGCATTAGAGAATGTAGGCTTGGGCCACCGTGTTGATCATAAACCAAACGAACTTTCGGGCGGCCAGCGCCAGCGTGTGGCAGTAGCCCGTGCGCTAATCAATAACCCATCCATTATCCTGGCCGATGAGCCTACAGGTAACCTCGATACCAAAACTTCGGTAGAGATTATGGGCCTGCTGGAAGATATCCACTCCAAAGGAAACACCATTATCCTGGTAACCCACGAAGAAGATATTGCCCTGCACGCCCACCGCATTGTACGTATGCGCGATGGTTTGATTGAGAAAGATTATCTTAATGAGAATATTGCGAGGGTTGAGAGGGCAGTGATTTAAAAGGGAATCAGGAATCAAGAGTCAAAATATTTCACCTCGCGCGTCATAGGAGGTACGAAGCAATCTCAGACCGATTCGCACTGATTTCAATATAGCAAGAAATCCGTTTACCATTAGCTTCAAATACGTCATTGCGAGGAACGAAGCAATCCCCGACCTACAAAGTGCTAACTTGAATACCGCAGAAATCCGTTTTTCATTAGGAATGAAAGAGTAAAACAATGAACGTCAGTGGATGTACTTCTTTCTTTCCGCAAGAAAGAAGTACCAAGAAAGAACTCGTGGCTGCTCAATTTTCTATTGAAGGGTGTGCTGAGGCTAATGTGGTGTTGCCCGAAAATTAAGATGCCACAATATTAGGTCATTGAGGGTTCATCACAACATTTCTTATCAAATATTTAAATTTTGTAGATTGCCACGTCGTTCCTCCTTGCAATGACAAATAGGGCTTTCTTCCCAGTCGGCAAACAGCTTCGGCCAAAAGCGGGCAGAACAATGGTGGCCTTGTGCGCCGGAAAGAGGCATTGGAGGTTTTGCAGAAGAGGTGGCTTGCGCGAACGTCGGTGGGGCAAAATATCCCGGCCTGCGGTTCTAAACGCTTGTGCGTAACGAAGCCTTTGCCGATGAGCCGTTATTCACATTTAATTGTTTTTTAAGGTGTTCATGAGATCGCTACGCTAAGTATGGTTACTTTGGCGCTCCAAAGTAACAAGCCCACCCGCGGCGATTGAGCGGGACTGACATTCATTAAACACCACAGATGTAATTTCCTGAATCAATCATGTTCCCACAAAAATTCTCTGTAATTTTCTATATTTTTGTTTACTATTGGTTTATAGTGATTAAATAGTGCCGAAACGCTTTATGAATAATTTTACCCTGGTTAAATACTTCGCTTTTTCATTGCTTATTGCTGTGGCATTCACTGCTTGTAAAAAAGACCCGGGCGATGATATTTCAACTATTGATACGCAATTACAGGTTTCTTTCTCGAGCGCCGGTGTACCAATTACTTCAACAGATTCAATGATCACTACTTTTATCAACGGCACTGATACTGTCACTAAAAAAGCCATCAGGGCGGGTACTTTTTACAGTATATCGCTTAAAGGGCTAAAAAGCACCACCTACACTACTTTGACTAAATTATACACAGCCGCCGATACCAATGGCGACCGCCACATGTATCGTTTACCCGGTTCTGTTGATACCCAAACCGGAGGCACAGTATTGGCACCTACAGGCAACCAGTTTGACACCTGGAAGGCGAACTATATTTATTACAATGCCGATCTTAATATCTCTTTTGCGATAGCTGCATTGCCGACTGATCCATACTTCGAAATTAAACTACCGGCATCATTGCCTTATCAAAACTTGTATATAGCACGTACAATCTATAAAACAAATAATAAGGTGCAGTATGTGGTGAAATTTTCGAGCGTAACGTTTAAAACTGCCAATTATAAAGGGTTCCATACCAACATTACATCATTTGCAGATTTTGCAACCACAGCTGCTTCAGCAAGCTATGATGCGGGCGATTTTTCGCTCGAGCTTTATAACGAGATCAATAACGATTACAAGATTCTGTATACGCACACCTCGAAGTTTTAAAAGAATCGGGAATCGAGAGTCAAGAATCGGGACTACATCGTAGAAAACTTGTCATTGCGCGGTACGAAGCAATCTCGTAGCTATGCAGATCGAATAACATGCGACGACATTGCCACGTCGTTCCTCCTCGCAATTGTAAAATAGTTGAGAATCCGAAATCAAAAATCCGACCTCCGAAATTCTTTCTAATATTTATACGGCTGCATTGTAGCACATGAGCACACGCAGTTAGGATCTGATACACCTAATTTCTTCAGAAAATATTGATAGAAACCAATCCGGTCGTTCATGTTGTACATGTTTTCGCCGTGGTTACATTCAACCTCTCCGTTTACAATATTGATGATCATCCCGAAGCCCGGTTTGCGGCCCTTGGCGGTATCGTTAGCGTTGGGTTGCCATTTGCCGGCCATTACATCGTGGGCTGCTGGTTTTTTGGTTTGCGGTGTCATCCAGAAGTAGATGGCGGTTTTAAAAGCCACTACCGGGTCTGTTTCAACCAGGGCTGGATTATTCAATAAAACTTTATGATCGCCAAAGATACAATCTGATGCATAACCATAGTTACCGTTATAGCTAATTTGCATTGGGCCGCGGCCATAATATTTTTGTCCGGCAACGGGAGGGTATTCGTCACTATCGCCAAAATAATTGAGCGAGGTGTTGTTCTCGTGGATCAGCATTAAGCCATCATTATATGCCCCATTTTCGCCGTGGCGGGTTTCGTGAGCTATTTGTGCGAAGAAAGCAGCTAACTCTTTCTTATTGCTGGCCGGGTCTTTTTCGCTGCAAAACTGGCCATAGTCAATGGTATAAATACTATCGGGTTTTACTTTAGCCCAGTTTTCGTTCCAATCGGGGTCCTGGCGAACAATGGTTGTTTTGCCGGTTGCTTTATCGGTACGTACCAGTTGGTAAACGGATACAGCGCGACGGGTTACTTTTACTTTGATATTGGCCAGATCGTTTGCGGCTTTAATAAAGGCTGCGTAAGTATAAAATTTATCGCGTTGCGGAAAAAGATCGTTAAATTGTTTCTCAGAAATTAGGGTAGAAACAGAAGGGCGTGCAACTGCTGCCGGAGCTGATTTTGCTTCCTGCGATTTTTTATCGGTATAGCCACAGCTCACGCTTACAACTAAGAGCGACCCGAGAAACAGTGAATTAAATTTAACAGCTAAAGCAGATGGTTTCATAACTAAATGGTAGTTTTTAAATAGGATTGTATCCTTGCGTTAAGTTTAAAGTGTAAACATTTAAATAATTATTCACATCTGCTAAAAACAAGTGTAAAAATTATTTAATTGCACAATCTATGAAGATATATACCAAAACGGGCGACAAAGGTTTTACTTCCCTGATAGGAGGTACCCGCGTACCCAAGCATCATATCCGCATAGAAAGCTACGGAACAGTTGACGAATTAAACTCGTATATTGGTTTAATACGCGACCAGGAGATTAGCCAGCATGATAAAGATTTGCTGAAAGAAATACAGGACAGGTTGTTTACCATTGGCTCGTCGCTGGCAGCAGATCCGGAGCGGTCTAAAATGATTATTCCTGATCTGAAGTTAGAGGATGTTGAGCTTTTGGAACGGGAAATGGACAATATGAACGAAATATTGCCAGAGCTTAAACATTTTATACTCCCCGGTGGTAGTACTGCCATATCGTTCTGTCATGTGGCCCGTTGTGTGTGCCGGAGGGCCGAGCGTTTAAGCGTAGAACTATCGACAGAAAGTGAGGTAGACGATAAAGTGAATATTTACTTAAACAGGCTTAGTGACTACCTTTTTGTACTATCGCGAAAGATAGGATATGAGCTTCAAATTCCTGAAAATCAATGGATACCAAGGATTACTAAATAACTGTTAAAAATAATTTGATAATCAGATAGAAATTATTATACTTTTGCGAAAAATTAAAATTCAAATAGATAACTAAAATATAGCATATATGTATTGGACACTCGAACTCGCATCGCATTTAGAAGATGCACCATGGCCAGCAACCAAAGACGAATTAATTGATTATGCTATCCGCTCTGGAGCACCTGTTGAAGTTATTGAAAACTTACAGGCCCTTGAAGATGATGGCGAACCGTATGAAAATATAGAAGAAATATGGCCAGATTATCCTACAAAGGATGATTTCTTCTTTAACGAAGACGAATATTAATTTCCTTTAGATAAAAAACCTTGTGAAAGCAAGGTTTTTTCATTTTGTGCCAACCTTTTGGTATGGTTTTGGTTTATGATGATATAACATTTATCTATCAAACTAAAACTTTAACTCATGAGAGGCTTACTTTACATCATCGCTGTTATCCTGATTATAGGATGGGCATTAGGCGTATTCGTTTATTCGGCAACCGGATTAATCCACGTACTGCTTGTTATCGCAATTATAGCATTACTGTTAGGCGTTATCCGCAGGGCCTGATCAACTTAAAATACCGATTAATAGTTTTTTAAAGCTGCTTAGTATTAAGCGGCTTTTTTTGTATCACTTCGGCAATGGCAATATCCTCGGGGAAGGTGATCTTAATATTGGAATGATCGCCCTCTATCAGGTTGATTTTAACACCCGAGTGTTCAGCCACGCTGGCATCATCTGTAAAGGTATTGTCGAAAGGTTGTTCGTAAGCTTTTCTGAGTAAACCCAGCTGAAATGTTTGGGGCGTTTGCACCAGGTAAATCTCCTCACGGTGCAAGTGCTGCGAAATGCCGTTTTTAAGTTGCCTGATAGAGTCGCGACTTTTAACTGCTACAATGGCGTTGCCATGAAGCTTGGAGTGATTGTAGGCTTCGTCAATCACCCTGGTTGAAGTAAGCGGGCGCACAGCGTCATGTACCGCAACTAAAGCATCCGTATCCTTTATAATCGCTAATCCGTTTTTTACGGAGTGGAAACGGGTTTCGCCGCCGCTAATTAATTGATGCGGAATATTGAATTGATGTTCGGCACAAAGCTCTTTCCAATACGTATGGAAATCTGCATGTAACACCACAATGATTTTAGGTTGATAAGTGCTATTATAGAAAGCCTCGATAGTGTGCATCATAACTGGCTTACCGTTCAATAGCAAAAACTGCTTGGGTACACTGCTTTGCATGCGCGAGCCAGTGCCGCCGGCCACTATTATGGCGTAGGATGAGATTTGAGATGTGAGATTTGAGATATGAGATTCCAAGCCTGTTGTATTGAGGTGCTAATTTATTGAATCTATTTTGTCATTTAGAACGATAGCGAAGAATCTTCGGCATCATGCAATTTGGTAAGGAAAGTTTCTCTGCTGAAGGACATTGTTATACGCAGAAGATTCTTCGCTGCCGCTCTGAATGACAGGTGGGTACGTAAACAAAAAAACCGCCATTGCTTTAACAATGGCGGTTTCAAAATGCAAGATTCTCAAATCTCACATCCAATATCTCAAATCTAAAACTTAGATGATCAGCATGGCATCACCGTAGCTGTAGAAACGGTATTTTTCTTTTACAGCAACTTCGTATGCGTTCATTACGTTTTCGTAACCACCAAATGCCGAGATCATCATTAATAATGTTGACTCTGGTGTGTGGAAGTTAGTGATCATTGAGTTGGCAATGCTGAAATCGTAAGGAGGGAAGATAAACTTGCTGGTCCAGTCGTTAGCAGCTTTCAAAGTTTTGTTAGCCGATACTGCCGACTCGATGGTACGCATTGAGGTTGTGCCTACGGCACAAACACGTTGTTTGTTTTCAATGGCCCTGTTTACAATAGCAGCTTGTTTTTCTTCGATAATGAATTGCTCAGAATCCATTTTGTGTTTAGTTAAATCCTCAACCTCAACCGGGCGGAAGGTACCTAAACCAACGTGTAAAGTAACCTCGGCAAATTCTACACCTTTTAATTCAAGGCGTTTCATTAGCTCGCGGCTAAAGTGTAAACCTGCAGTAGGGGCAGCAACCGCGCCTTCGTTTTTAGCGAAAATGGTTTGGTAGCGCTCTTTATCTTCGGCAGTAGCTT
>CAHJXH010000220.1 GCA_903644075.1 Sphingobacteriaceae bacterium
TTGATACAACGTTTTTACTTTGCTCCAGTTTAGCGGTTTGATAATAAGTTTGAAAAGCCTGCTGCAGCTCATTAATATCTGCGAAGCCATCGTTGCGTACCTGCAAATTTATATTAACCGTAGCTTTTTTATGTTGCAGATATTCCATAAAACTAACTGCAAAAACCGTTTGAAATTGCCCCCCTGCCTGTTTAATTACCCGCGACAAGCCATTCTGAAACTGGATCTGATCCACAAAGTTAGAATATAAAGTGCCTTGCGGAAATATGAGCACCAGGTTATCTGGCTCGGCCAGTAAGCTAGCTGTATAATCTAAAGAAGCAATAATATCCCTAGTTCCCTTTTGCACGGTATAGGCACCCAGGTATTTCATGAACGAATTTTTCTTACCTGTTTCTTCCAATATCATCACATGGAACTTCTTTTTAAACAGTAACTTATTGAGGTAAAACATCAGGAAACCATCCCACCAGCTATAATGATTAGGAAGCAATAAAACCGATTTATGCGGGTCGATATCAACCTTATTAAAATTAAAAGCATGGAAATGCCGCCCGATGATATAGGGTATATACCGCGTAAAAAATCCGGTGATAAAGAAGTTTTTTCGAGGGCGAATCATGGTGACTGCCAAGATAGTTAAAAGAGAGGCAAGAACCGAGAGACAAGATACAAGATTAGAGCTGCCCGCTTACAAACGCCAGCCCTCCGCACTATACTTCGACGGGGCTCAGCATGACACCCTTTTTAAAAAAAGCACGTTATTGCGAGCGATAGCGTGGTATTCCCAACCTACAGAGTCGCTCTGTACAGTCGGGGATTACTTCGTTCCTCAACGACGTGCCTATTTGCTTTTCTGATTAGATTCTTGGCCCCTTCGTGCAGCGTGATGGAGCTTATCTTGATTCTTGTCTCTCGATTCTTGGCCCCTTCGTGCAGCGTGATGGAGCTTATCTTGATTCTTGTCTCTCGATTCTTGGCTCTCTTCGTGCGTGTACTCCCTCCGAAATTTCCTCAATTGTTTTGCGATTAAAGGCTGGCAAATCTGCCGGGGTGCGGCTGGTTACCAGGCCATTGTCTACAATAACTTCTTCGTCAACCCAGTTGGCGCCGGCGTTAACTAAATCAGTATGTAGTGATGGGTATGATGTTAATTTCCTGCCTCTGATTAAGCCGGTCTCGATCAGCATTTGCGGGCCGTGGCATATCGCAGCCAGCGGTTTGCCTTCTTTTAAAAATGCAGCAACAAAAGCAACGGCATCCTTATTTTGGCGAAGTTTATCGGGGTTTAATACGCCGCCTGGTAATACAAGCGCATCGTAATCATCAGGAGACACTTCGCTTAATTGTTTGTCAACTTCTACCTCAATACCCCAGTGGTCTTTATCCCAGGCTTTAATTTTGCCGCTTTTAGGCGATATAATATGCACGGTAGCACCTGCTTCTTCCAGCGCTTGTTTAGGGCTGGTTAACTCTACCTGCTCAAATCCTTCTTCGGTAAGGATGGCTACGTTTTTATTATTTAATTGTCCCATGGTTGTTTACTATTTAGTATAAATAGCAACCGCCGGGAATGGCTAAGGTTTTAGATTTTTGTACTTTGATTTTGGATGGCGTAGTCGATAAAATTGCTGGTCAAACCAAAATCCTCAGTCCCTTTTCTGCGGATAAAATAGAAATCGCGAGTGATTTTTAAACCTTCAATCGGCACCTCTACCAAATCACCTTCGGCTAGTTGACGCACTATAGACGGCCTCGGCATAAAGCCCAAACACTGATCGGCCAGCAGGAAATTTTTCAAAGCCTCGGTACCACCCAAACGAATTTTAACCGATAGATCTGCCGGTGTAATCTGGTGGCCGGCCAAAGCTTTCAATAAAGCATTCAGTGTACCCGAGCCACGCTCGCGCAGGGCAAGCGGTGTTTTCAGCAATTGTTTCAATGTCAACTTCTTCCCTGCCAACGGACTACTTGCCGAGCAAACCGGGATCACCTCATCGCTCATAAAAGGTTTATAGGCAACCGTAGTAAGTTTGTTATCCACCTCGATAATACCCACATCAACCTCATGGGTAAGCAGGGCGTTTAAAATATATTCGGAGTTACGGTTAACCAGCTGAATATCCACATTACTGTATTCTCTCTGGAAACCTGATAAAATCGATGGTAAAATATAAAGTGCAATAGTAGTACTGGCGCCCAAACGCAGATGCCCCGCCGCATGTGAAAGGTTGCTAAGGATCGACAAATCGTACTCTATCTTTCGCTCAATCTCGGTAGCCTGAAGCAGGTACTCGTTCATCTTCTTCCCGGCTTCGGTTAAAATAATGCTGTTACCCTTGCGCTCAAAGAAAGGCACTTTGTAACGGTCTTCCATTGCCTTAATGTGCTTGCTGATGGCCGGCTGGGTTACAAACAGTACCTGTGCCGCTTTGGAGAAACTCAAATTGGCAGCAACTTCTAAAAATACGCGGTGGCTAAAGGAGATCATTATATATACCTGTTATGCTGCAATGTTATTAATTAAGTTTTTGTCATTCAGAACGCAGTGAAGAATCGACCATAGGAAGTTCATTAATACTAACAATATAAATATCTCATTAATAATCTTCTGCAACTAATGTACTTCATGTAAGTTCCATTCACTCATTAATTATTGGCGTTCCCCTACGGGGCGGGCTATCCGTTACAAGTCCTCACCAGGCCTTCGCTCAACCTCTGCGGCTCCGGGCTTTTCTCTACTATCCCTAACGCAAGCTTCAATCATTTTTCAAAATGGCACGCAATTGCTTCTTTAATATTTTTTTCAAGCTCTTCAATGTTATTTGCTTCAGTAAATATTGAATGGCCAATTGCCCTCGCAATATATCCACCTTCGAGACTCTCCTCTACGATAAAATTAATTTTATCCATATCGCCATAAATATAAATAACAAAAAAGGATAGCTCTCACTATCCCTTTATATTTTCTATTCCCCCTTTAGGGGGTTACGCTTCTACAGCTTGCCCTACCAAATGATTAGCAACCAAGTACTCTGCAATTTGTACCGCATTGGTAGCAGCACCTTTACGCAGGTTGTCTGATACGATCCAGCAGTTCAGCGTATTAGGCTGGGTTTCATCGCGGCGGATGCGGCCTACAAATACTTCATCTTTATCGTGTGCTTCAAGCGGGGTTGGGTACTGCAGGTTAGCAACATCGTCAACCACAACAACGCCAGGCGCTTTGCTTAAAATATCGCGAACTTCTACCAGATCAAAATCATTGGCAAACTCTACGTTAACAGACTCTGAGTGGCCGCCCATTACCGGGATCCGCACGGTGGTAGCTGTAACGCGAATGCTATCGTCGCCCATTATCTTTTTGGTTTCGAGCACCATTTTCATTTCTTCTTTGGTGTAACCATTCTCGGTAAAAACATCGATATGCGGCAACACATTCAAGTCAATTTTGTATGGATAAGCCATTGGGCCTTCAATACCGGCACGCTCGTTCATTAACTGCTCTACCGCTTTTACGCCGGTACCGGTTACTGATTGGTAAGTTGATACCACCACGCGTTTAATTTTATATTTATCGTGCAGTGGTTTTAAAGCCACTACCATTTGTATTGTAGAACAATTTGGGTTAGCAATGATCTTGTCATCGGCAGTTAAAACATCAGCGTTAACTTCGGGCACAACCAGTTTTTTGGTGGGGTCCATACGCCATGCAGATGAGTTATCAATTACCGTGATACCTGCCGCTGCAAATAACGGCGCCTGCTCTAACGAAGTGCTTCCACCGGCAGAGAAAATAGCAATTTCAGGCTTTTGCTTAATCGCATCCTCAGCAGAAACAATCTTATATTGCTTACCCTTATAAGTAACTTCTTTACCTACGCTTTTTGCCGAAGCAACCGGGATTAATTCTGTGATGGGGAAGTTGCGTTCTGCCAGAACCTGCAACATTTTGGTGCCTACTAAGCCAGTAGCACCTACTACTGCGACTTTCATTTTTGTTGTTAAATAATAATTTATAAATAAACCTGAATCCAAATATGCGACTTTTTTCTGAAATATGCTACCAAACAGGTCGTTAATGATTGTGACAGCATTATTATAGAGTGATTTGAGCCATTTTTTTACCTTTGCGCTTTAATGGGATTTGCATGAGCGAAAAGATTTTAGTGATTGGTGCCAACGGACAAATAGGTACAGAATTAGTAATCACATTACGAGGCATTTACGGGACAGAACAAGTAATAGCCTCTGATATAAATAATGCAGCCGATGTTATAAAAGACGGGCCGTTTGAATTTGTGAACGTACTGGATAAAAATAACCTGCGCAGCGTTTTCGAAAAATATCAGCCAACACAAGTTTATTTATTGGCGGCCATGTTATCTGCCGTAGGCGAACAAAAACCAATGCTGGCCTGGGATTTAAACATGAACGGCCTGCTCTCTATTTTAGACCTTGCCGTTGAGTTTAAAACAGCCAAAGTTTTCTGGCCAAGTTCTATCGCGGTATTCGGCCCGCATTCGCCGCAATATAATACACCGCAATATTGTGTGATGGACCCTAACACGGTTTATGGTTTCAGCAAACTGGCCGGCGAGCGCTGGTGCGAATATTACCATGCCAAATATGGTCTGGATGTACGTAGTATCCGTTACCCTGGCTTAATCAGCTGGAAAGCTGCACCGGGCGGTGGTACTACAGATTATGCCATCCACATTTTCCATGAGGCTTTAAAAACCAAAACATACACCAGCTTTTTATCGGCCCACACTGCTTTGCCGATGATGTATATGGACGATGCCATCCGCGCAACAATTAGTTTAATGGATGCACCGGCCGAAAACATTACCATTCGCTCGAGCTATAATTTAGGCGGCATCAGCTTTGATCCCGAACAATTGGCTACAGAAATTAAAAAGCATATCCCGGAATTTGAGATCAGCTATGCTGATAACGACCCGCGCCAGGCCATTGCAGACAGTTGGCCAAAATCAATTGATGACAGCCAGGCCCAGCAAGACTGGGGTTGGAAGCTGGAATTCGGCATGGAGAAAATGACCAAGGAGATGTTGAAAAACCTGGCTAAATAGTTATTCAGTTATTTGTTATTGAGTTATTAACTTTGATGTTCGTACAATTCGCTATAATTTGTGAAATTCGTACTATCAATTAAATCAGTGCAATCACCTCTAAATCGGTGAAATCGCACAAGAATCATAATATACTATGGGAAGAGCATTCGAATTCCGTAAAGAAAGAAAGTTTAAGCGTTGGGCCAAAATGGCCATCCAGTTTACCCGTTTAGGGAAAGAGATTGTAATGGCGGTTAAAGAAGGTGGCGGCCACCCCGAAACCAACTCGCGCTTACGTACGGCTATGCAAAATGCCAAGGCTGTAAATATGCCTAAAGACCGTGTTGAAGCCGCTATTAAACGCGCAACCGACAAAGACGCATCAAACTACGAAGAATTTGTATACGAAGGGTACGCCCCACACGGTGTAGCAATATTGGTTGAAACCGCTACAGATAATACTAACCGTACTGTTGCCAACGTACGCAGCTACTTTACCAAAGTGGGTGGTACTATGGGCAAAACCGGGTCATTGGATTTTATTTTTAGCCGTAAATCGATATTTCGTTTTGTACCGGGCGAGCGCGACCTGGAAGAACTGGAGTTTGAATTGATTGATGCCGGACTGGAAGACCTGTATGTAGAAACTGACGAAGAAGGAAACGATATTGGCGTAATTACCGCAGCTTTCGAAGATTTTGGTAAAATGCAGAAATCTCTGGAAGAGCAAGGCCTGGAAGTAAAATCGGCAAAATTAGAACGTATCCCGCTTTCAACAACCGAAGTTACCGAAGAGCAAGCTGCAGACGCCCTTAAACTAATTGATAAACTGGATGAGGACGATGATGTGCTTGCAGTTTATCATAATATGGCAGAGTAAAAGAGAAGCAAGAGTCGAGAATCAAGAAACAAGACTCGCTCCCTCCTTTTTGTCATTGCGAGGAGGAACGACGTGGCAATCTCGTATCTGTATAGATCGAATAGCATTCGACGGGATTGCCACGCTATCGCTCGCAATGACAAAGTTTAACTAAATCCGAAATAAAAATGGCCGTTTTCACCTCACGTAAGCAACAGCAGAATCTTAAAATTACTTTTGAGAGCGATATGCTGTTTGTAGAAATGCCTGATGGTAAACAACAGGTTTTTCCGTTAGCATTTTTCCCTGCGCTACGTGATGCCAGTGAAGAAGAGCGGGCAGACTGGACACATGCCGGCAACGGTATCCGCTGGAATAAACTGGGAATTAATTTGGCAATTAGCTAATTCGGTAATTTGTCAATGCTTTTCAAATTGACAGGAATAATTGACAAATTAGCAAATCGACAAATTAGCACATTGCTCCCATGACTTTCGAAGAGTTTTTTAAGAAGAAAAAGATTAACCTTACTACCTTACAACAGGCAGAGGCCGTTCTTTTTGCTGAATTTAAAGATCACTTTGAACTGATGGGCGAAAAAAGCTTCGACCATACCAAAAAATACTGGTTCAATAAATTACGCCGCCAATTCCCTGCGCCTGCAGAGGTTAAGGCCGAGAAAGTAATAATTGAAAACCCGCTTGCCGAGCAAACGGTTGCCGAGTCTCTTACTGAACCAACTACACCCGAAACTCCTAAGGTTGGCTTTACGCCACGCTTTAAAGCAGGTGCAGTTGCTGCAAAGCCTGCCGAACCAACTGATTCTGCCCCTTCTGTTAGCGACGAGACTAAAACTCCTGATGCAGATAAACCTGCAACAACTGCCAAACCTGGCTTTACACCAAGGTTTAAAGCAGGTGTAACAGCTAAACCTCAGGAACAAACTACTGAGCCAAAAGCTGAAGAGCAAAAACCTGCAGAGGAACAACCTGTGAAGCCTGCAACTACCAAACCAGGGTTTACACCACGGTTTAAAGCAGTGGTAACATCAACCTCAAAACAAGAAACACCTGCTGAATCGAAAGTTGAAGAGGAAAAGACAGAGCAAGCTGAAGCTCCCGCAACACCTGCGAAAGTTGGCTTTACACCAAGGTTTAAAGCTGGAGTTACCAAAGCCGTAACCGAAGTACCTGCTGAGCAACCAAAGGAAGAAGAAAAAAAAACGGAACAACCAGTTGCACCAGCAAAAGTTGGCTTCACCCCAAGGTTTAAAGCTGGAGTTACTTCAACCAAACCGGCAGAGCCCATGCCTGAACCTCAACAAGAAGCCAAAAAATTACAAGAACCGGCTGAAGCACCGGCCAAACCCAAAGTTGGTTTTACACCACGCTTTAAAGCTGACGTAACTTCAACCAAAGCAGCAGAACATATTGAAGAGGCTAAACCACAAGAGGAGTCACCTAAATCCGATACTGGTGCAGACCAACCAGATCAGCCTGCCCCTAAAACAGGCTTTAAGCCAAGGTTCAAACCGCCGCAACAATAGTTTTTATTCTATAACCTCTACCCCATTTTTGTCATTCTGACGATAGGAAGAATCTTCTTCGGTTGATATGATCATTTCATGTTTCGCTTTGTGTACTAGAATATTGCCGCGCTATCGCTCAATGACAAATTATTATGCTCATTATCGAAAGTACCCACTCTCCTGCAATGAGTAGCTAATTCTAAATACCATTCTTCTATATTTGCTTTGTGCCCACTAAAAAAGCCCTCATCATCGGAGCCGGTATCGCCGGAATTGCAAGTGCCATCCGTTTGGCTGTAAAAGGTTATGAGGTTGAAGTTTTCGAGGCTAATAGTTATCCCGGAGGTAAGCTTACATCGATAGAACAGAATGGTTATCGTTTCGATGCAGGCCCTAGTCTGTTCACCATGCCGCATTATGTAGATGAGCTGTTTACACTAGCCGGCAAAAACCC
>CAHJXH010000221.1 GCA_903644075.1 Sphingobacteriaceae bacterium
CCAATTCTGGGCGGGGCACTGGGCGATGCCGGTTTGTGGCGTTATATCTTTTTCATCAATATACCTATCGGGCTTATTGCATTACTGATCCTCACTTTTAAAGTAAAAGAGAGCCGGGATGAAGGTAGTGTCCGTAGCATTGATTACCCCGGAGCCATCACCATTGCCCTTGGGCTGGCCATGCTCACTTTTGGCTTTCTGCGTGTGCCCGCTGTAGGCTGGGGTAACTGGCAGGTATATATAGCCATAACTTTAGGCATATTATTGTTAGCTGCTTTTATATTGATAGAAGCTAAAAGCAAACACCCGATGATGCCTTTGCAATTATTTACTAATTTGACTTTTAGTGGGGCAAACCTGCTTACGCTTTTCCTTTATGCCGGACTTGGTGCTGGAATGTTGTTTTTATCCTTAAACCTGGTACAGGTGCAGGGGTACGATCAGCTACAATCAGGGCTCACTTTTCTACCTTTTACCATTTTAATGGTTAGCGTGGCAAGGTTTGCCGGCGCGTTATCGGATAAATATGGCCCGCGGTTCTTACTTATTGGCGGTCCGGCAACGGCTGGATTAGGTTTCTTGCTACTCTCGTTGGTTAAACAAACCAATGGCCCACATGAATATTGGACTACCTTTTTTCCCGGTGTGGTAGTATTGGCTTTAGGCATGTCGTTCACCGTGGCGCCGCTTACAACGGCAGTGATGAGTTCGGTAAGCGATCATTTTTCGGGTACGGCATCCGGTGTTAACAATGCCATCAGCCGTATTGCCAATGTGTTCGCCAATGCTATATTCGGTGCGCTTGCAGTGCTGCTATTCACAGGTGCCTTGCAAAAAGAGCTAAAGCAAATACCCTTGAAAGAAAGAGATAAGCAAGCAGTAATGGCATCGGCAGTAAACCTGGGCAATGCCAAAGTACCTAAGGGGATCGATGCCAGTCATAAACCAGTGGTAATAAAAGCCTATCATGAAAGCTTTATCAGTACTTATGCCACGATACTGCGTATTGCAGCGGGGCTCGCCTTTTTAGGTGCGTTGATGGCTTTTATATTTATCAGGAATAGTGCGGTGAAGAAAGCGGGTTAGTTTCCTTTATCTGCTCTAATAATTTAATCGCTACATTTTCTGCCTGTGCCCTAATTTCAGGTACGCCGGTAGTTTCCCATAATATGCCTTTCATGTTATTGCCGAGGGTATACATGTTGGGCGATATATTTCCATAACGGTCAATCACGCGGTTGGTTGTTGCATCTGCATTAAGGGAAATTCTTAATGGGTCGGCATCAATTAAACCTGCGGTGTATAAGGTGTTGAGCAAAGAACCGGGCAGTTGTACATCTATCTGTGAACCGGTGCAGTTAATCACCCTTTCTACATCGAGGCTTATTTCCTTATTGGCTTTTTTATCATTGATTCGGGCTTCCACATAGCCATCCTTTTCGGTTAGGCTAACGAGGCGACCTGTAATCGGGATAAGCTTTCCTGCATTAATGAGCTTGCTGATCCTGTCATACATGCCGGCCGGTGTACGGTGTCGCCAGGCATTCCAGATAGAGCTTACTCTTTTTATAAAATAACGCTTGTCTTCCGTCGAAAAATCAAACCAGATATTTTGCAGCTGATACCTGATAGAATTTACAACCGCAACTTTTGATATGCCCTCGCGCTCACAGCGTTTCATGTGCTTATTAAAAAGCTTTACCAGATCATATAAACGATACGGACGAGGGATTTCGCTCAGTATATCGCGGCCATAAAGCGGCACAGTTGCATCGGGCATAATGGCAAAACCATGCGGCGACATGGTGTAAATTTTCTTAGAAAAACCTTTAGACTGCAAGGATATAACCGCATCAATCATGGTGAGGCTGTTGCCGATAATTAAAATATCGCGTTTCGATTTCAGGCCCTGCATGCAGGCATCATCCCATGGGTTTTTATAGTATAGTTTGCTGTCGTAAAACGATGGGTCAGCAATCGGGATGTTTTTAGGGATAGCATTGCCTGTGGCTAAAACTACGTAATCTGCTTTTATTGGCGACGCGTTTCGCAGTTCTATATTGAAACTATCATTATTCGGGATAACGTTAATTACCTCGTCTTCTATCACCTGTAAGTTAACCTGCTCACTTTTATTTTCAAGCGTTGTTGCCCAAACTGTGTCGAGGTATTCAGCGTAAATTTTCCGTGGAGCGAAACTATTTTTGAGTGTTTCTGCAGGGATATCTTTAAAATCATCGTGCTTATGCAACCAGTTAAAAAAGTGATCGGCATGCTGACTAAAAGCGCTAATACTGCTTACCGGTACATTGAGCAAATGCTCGGCATAGGGAGTAGCGTAGGCTATACCCTTTACCAGCGGGAAACGGTTGTTAATAATGATAATGTTCAGTGGAGAGTCTGCCTGCTGCATCAAATGTACAGCAGTGATGCTGCCTGCAAAGCCGCCGCCAACAATGGCAATAGTACGCATGGGGTATAAATTGTTTTTATTAGATTTTGTTATAGGTTATAACCTTTTAGTTAGCTATAACCTTGTTTTATAACCACGATTATAGGCAATATTTTCCTGTTTGGCCAAAGCAAAAAATCAGATTCTAATAAATTGTTACAATATCCTTATTCGTACTCGGCAAATGATTCATCCGGGTAACACCAAAGCCATTTCTCTCCGGGTTGTGCCGAACTTATTACCGGGTGCTTTGTAGCGTGGTAATGGGCAGTCATATGCTTCATGGGCGAATCGTCACAGCATAAAGTAACGCCACAGGTTTGGCATACGCGCAGGTGCACCCAGTCGCTGCCTATTTTTATACATTCGGCACATACATTGGTATCACTGGTTTTTACTTCTTTAATGGCATTGATATGCTGGCATACTTCGTTCATGGCAGGTAGTTTTTACTAAAATAATATAATTTTTTGTTAAGAAGTGTTAAGTCGTTTTTGACACTAAGGAATTAGTTATATATTGTGGTACTAAACTTTATTAATGAAGATCACAATTTCTACCCTAATTGTCTGCTTCCTGTGCTCCTTAAGATTAATGGCTCAAACACCATATGCTATCAAGGGCTTCGCGGCAGATACCTCCTCTAAACTTAAACTGCATAACACATCTGTAGTAATTTTAAACGCAAAGGATTCAACGCTTAAGGCATTTACCCGCGCAGGTACCGATGGCTCTTTTGCTGTTAACGGGCTTAGTAAAGGCAAATATATTTTGCTGCTTACCTACCCAAACTATGCAGATTATGTTGAAAATTTTACTTTAGATTCTGTAAACCATGAGCACAGTTTTGGGAGCATTAACCTGCTCTTAAAATCGAAGTTATTGGCCGATGTTATTGTAAAAGGTAAAAAGGCAGCCATTAAAATTAAGGGTGATACCACCGAGTTTAACGCTTCGAGCTACGAAATACAACCTAACTCGAAGGTGGAAGACCTGCTGAAACAGCTGCCCGGTATACAGGTTGATAAAGACGGAAAAATTACCGCCCAGGGCCAGTCGGTGACTAAGGTATTGGTTGATGGTGAAGAGTTTTTTGGTGATGACCCAACCCTTGTTACCAAAAACATCCGTGCTGATATGGTTGACAAAGTGCAGCTATATGATAAAAAAAGTGACCAGGCTACCTTTACCGGCATTGATGACGGGCAAAAAACTAAAACCCTTAACATTAAATTAAAGGCCGATAAAAAGAACGGAACTTTTGGTAAGGTGAATGCCGGTATAGGTACCGATGGCTATTACGAGGGCCAGCTGTTATATAACACGTTCAAGAATAAACTGAAGTTTTCGGCCTACGGCACAATATCTAACACCAGTAAAACCGGCTTAAGTTGGGAAGATAGCCAGAAACTTGGCACCTCAAATAATGTGGAGGCTTTTGATGGAGGCTTTTACATCACCAATAACGATTTTGATAGCGGCGGCTATAATGGCGAAGGCTTGCCTAAAACACAATCGGGCGGTTTGCATTTTGATAATAAATGGCATGCAGACAAAGAATCGATCAACACAAATTATAAGCTGAGTTCGACGGATATCGACGGTACTAAGAATATCCAGACACAAAACAGCTTACCAACAGGTACTATTAACACAAACAGTAACGAGCGTTTTAGCAATAGTTCGTTGCGTCAAAAACTGGATGCTACGTACCAGATAGCGCTTGATACCACATCTAACCTGAAACTTTCAATTGATGGTACAAATAAGCACATCGATAATAAAAGTGATTTTGATGCCACCAGTTTAAGAGGTAATGATGTGATGCTGAATAACCAGCTTAGATCATTAACCAATAAAGGCGACCAGGACTTACTTAATGCATCGGCCTTTTACACTAAAAAGTTTAAAAAGCCCAGCCGAACCTTATCTATAAATTTGACTGAGGCCTATAATAAAAGCGATACGCACGGCTATCTTAATTCTGAAATTGATTACTACAATGACCTGGGCTTGCAAGACAGTACACAAAAAATTAACCAGTTTAAAAAGAACGACATAACGACTTCGGTATTTACCAGTAATATTACTTATACCGAACCTTTATCGAAGTTTACCTCTGTTATCGTAAACTATGGTATTGGCTTTAATAACAGTAATGCCGACAGAAGATCATACAATCAATCTGGCATTGGTGTGTATAATGAGCTTGATTCAACCCTGAGTAACCATTATAAGTTTAACCAAACCATTAACCAGGGCGGTGCGGTATTCAATTACAAGAAGAAGAAAACCACTTTTAATTTCGGTACCAAAGTAGCCGCGGTTAGTTTTAACCAGCTTAATGAGTATAATGGCGTTAACTTTAAACGCAGTTTTGTAAACTGGTTGCCGCAAGCGCTTTACCAATACAAGTTTTCGCAGCAGGCGGGCATTTATTTAAACTATAACGGGCGCACCACGCAGCCAACCATTGATCAGATTAACCCGTTACGGGTAAATACCGATCCGCTGAACATTACGTTGGGTAACCCTTTGTTAAAACCATCATTCCGCCATAGTTTTAGTGCTAACTATAATTCGTACAAAGTACTGAGCGACCAATATATTTACCTGGGGGGTAACTATTCATTTACCACAAGCGCCATCGTAAATAATACGGTTACAGATTCGGCCGGTAAAAGCACGTATCAGTCTATAAACCTGCCTAATAAAAGGCCGGCTAATTATTATTTGTATGGTAATTATGGGCGCACTTTATTTGCCGGTATTAACGGAGGTGTCAACTTAAACGTCAATGGTAACGACTCGTATAACTATGTGAACAATATACTTAACGCGTCTAAATCTCAGACCTATTCGGTTGGGCTTAACTTCCGTAAATACAAAGCCAAAAAATATAGCTTCTATTTTGGTGGAGGTCCCAATTATACCGTCAGTAAAACATCACTACAAAGCCAGATCAATAACAATGGCCGCGGTTTTACATCTTATGGTTACGTAGATCTGTATTTGCCTGGCAAAATTCAGATTTCGCCAAATGTTAACTATGAGTTCAGGGCCAAAACAGAAACCTTTAGTGATGATTATCATCGCACACTGCTCAATGCCACCATCAGCAAAGCTTTTCTTAAACAGGATAACCTAAAGTTTTCTGTAACTGGTAATGACCTGTTAAACCAAAACACCGGCTTTAACCGGTCGGCCTTTGGTAACCAGATTACCCAAACAACCTATACCACCATCAAAAGATATTTCATGTTCTCCATTACCTATGATTTTAATAAAATGGGTGGCGGCGCACCTCAAAAATAATTACACCATGAAAGTTACGCTAACCATTATAGGCTTGTTGATAAGCCACTTTTTATTTGCCCAGGGCGTGCGCTTTACCACCGCCGGAACCATTGAGTTTGAAAAGAAGGTAAACATGTACGCCATATTACAGAAAAGAGTTGACAAAGAAAATGAGAGCTACTATACTACTTATATAGAGAGTTATAAAAAGAAAAATCCACAGTTTAAAATTTTAAAGAGTACGCTTAGCTTTTCGCAAAATAAAACACTGTTTACCCCAATAGAAGACGAAACGGGGGGCAGCTTTATGGGCAGCTACAGCAACCAGCCTAATACTATTTTTACTGATGTTGCTACCCATACCAGCATAACCCATAAAGAAGTATTTGAACAAGCTTTCCTGGTGAAAGACAGCACCCGCAAAATAAACTGGAAACTCACCAGCGAAACCCGCGAAATAGCAGGCTACACTTGTCGCCGTGCCAATGCATTGGTAATGGATTCTATTTATGTGGTGGCATTTTATACCGACCAGATCCCTGTGTCGGGCGGGCCGGAAACTTTTACCGGTTTACCGGGTATGATACTGGAAGTGGCTTTACCGCACGAAAATGTATCATGGATTGCCACCAAAGTAACCGATATGCCTGTTGCCGAAAATGCTTTGAAGGTACCCGCAAAAGGGAAGCCTGTGAACAACAACCAGTTAAAAACCACCCTGGAAGCTGCCTTGAAAGACTGGGGCGATTATGCTAAAGAAACATTTAAGGCGCTGCTATTATAAAAATACACAACCTTTCCATTTTGATAATTCTACTATTTCAAAATGAAAAACAAAAGTGTGGCTTTGTAATGTGTTTGTATAATAATAGGGCTTATTTAACGCCAATGTCTTAAAAATACAGCTTACAGCAATTGTGGCATGTATTTTGGCTTATGTGTATTGCAGAACGTAAAAAAGGCTGCACCGACACATAATTTTTTAGTAATGATAGCATTTTACATAGCGCTTAAAGTAAGCGCTCTATTAGCGGTTATGATATTGCCGTTAATTAGTCCCTCAAAAAAGAAACAAATACGTATCCCTACACCGGCGCTAAGCAGCTTAGTAATAACCGAAAATGGTTATATACACTACCTAAGCAGCACTTCAGTTAAAGCTCAGCCGGTAAGGTAAGTAAAGAAGAATCAAATTATAAAGCCTCTGCATCAGAGGCTTTTTTCATTACGTTTATATTATTTAATTAGGATATTTGCACCGAAGTTTAAACACGTATACAGTGCTTCATTACATCATCCTACACCATACTTAAAGCAATGCAACAAACAGTATTAATTATTGATGACGAAAAAAAGTTGTGCGGGTTGCTTGCGCGGATCATTGAATTAGAAGGTTATAAAGCTTTGCAAGCCTACACAGGCAAAGAAGGACTTAAAATATTAGCCAACGAAAACGTACAGGTGGTACTAAGCGATGTTAAACTGCCCGACGTAAACGGCGTTGAGTTGGTAAAACAGATTAAAGAGAAAAAACCCTTTGTTGAAGTAATTTGCCTTACCGCATATGGCACCATCCACGATGGTGTTTTGGCTATCAAAAATGGCGCCTTCGACTATATAACCAAAGGCGACGATAACGATAAAATTTTACCCCTGCTGGCCAAGGCAACCGAAAAAGCTAACCTGCAATACAAGCTATACCAGATCGAGAATAAAGTTATCAGTCAGCATAGCTTTGAATCTATTATTGGTACCTCGCGTGCTATTAAAGATGCCGTGGGCCTGGCGCGCAAAGTTTCTGGAACAGATACTACGGTACTTTTACTGGGCGAAACCGGTACAGGTAAAGAGGTATTTGCACAATCTATCCACTATAACAGTACCCGTAAAAATAAAAGCTTTGTAGCCGTAAACTGTAGCGCCTTTGCACGCGATAT
>CAHJXH010000222.1 GCA_903644075.1 Sphingobacteriaceae bacterium
ATGCGCCCTAGCAGGTTCTAACTAACTGTCCCAATATATATATGCTGAAAAGGCCACCGATGTTATCGAGGTGGCCTTTTTTATGAAATTACATTTCCGTAGAGACAAAACATCTTGTCTCTTTTAATTTATAAGGAGACACAAAATATTGTGTCTCTACGGGGTTTAATATTTACTGGCTTTATCTAAAAGCTCAATAGCTTCTTTCGATATATTTAATTCAACAGCTTTGGTGATCTCATTTAATTGTTCCACACTGGTAGCACTGGCAATGGGTGCAGTAATACCCGGGCGTGCAATTAACCATGCTAATGATACCGCAGCGGGAGTTGCTTTGTATTGTGAGGCAACTTCATCCAAAGCATTCAGTATGCTATGACCGCGATCGTTAAGGTATTTCTTGATACCCGCGCCACGTTTGCTTTTATTCAAATCATCTTCCGAGCGATATTTACCTGTTAAAAATCCACTGGCTAATGAGTAATAGGTTATTACACCAATATTATTTTCGAGGATAACCGGTTCCAGGTTTTTCTCATAGTCTTCGCGCGCATACAGGTTATATTCGGGCTGCAGGGTTTGATAGGCTGCAAAGCCATTGTCTTTGCTCACTTTCAATGCCTCCTGTAAACGTGCACCTGTATAGTTTGATGCGCCGATAGCACGTACTTTTCCTGCTTTAATTAGCTTGTCGTAGGTGTCCAGGGTTTCTTCAAGCGGTGTATTCTGGTCGTCATCGTGCGATTGATATAGATCGATGTAATCAGTCTGCAAGCGCTTTAATGAATCTTCAACAGCCTGGTTAATGTATTTGGCCGATAAACCTTTTTTGCCTTCCCCCATTGGCTTACCTACCTTGGTTGCAATAATTACATCATCGCGTTTGCCACGGTTTTTAAGCCAGTTGCCAATAATGATTTCAGATTGCCCGCCTACGCCGTTGTGCGCCCAGGCAGAGTATACATCCGCAGTATCGATAAAGTCTAAACCGTTATCGATAAAGGCATCTAACAATTTAAAAGAAGTTGGCTCGTCAATGGTCCAGCCGAACACATTGCCGCCAAAGCAAAACGGCACCACTTCGATGCCCGATTTGCCCAATTCACGTTTTTCCATAGGTAGATTTTAGTAGATAATTATTTAATCTGACCGGCTAATTCATCAGCCCAGCCGCTAAAATAAGGGTCAGTGCCAGCTACACGAATCCAGTTGCCATGTTCTTTAGCAATAAGCAAGTGAACGGTTTCATCAACCGAAATAAACTCATAAGCCTCATCGTAAGCGCTGTGGTCTAATCTTTTAGCAATGCCTTCAACGGGACCGTCAGATCCGGTAAGTATAACATCAAATTCGTTTTCCATAATATTTTTGTTGGTGGTGTAACAGCAAATTAAAGCATTGTGTTTAACATTTACAGTTTTTGTATTTTGAAATACACATTAAAACCATACCTGCATCCTTTTGTTGAAAAGGGCAGAAACCGATTTATATAATGATTAAGAAGAATAATGTAAACTTTTTCCAGGTTGCGCAAGGCGTTTGGGGAATGAAATTAATGTTTGTAAATGTATTTATGATTGCCAACCGCCGGGGAGTTAAAAAAGGCTGGGTGTTGGTTGATACCGGCCCGCAAGGTTCGGCAAATAAAATTATTGCCATGGCCGAAACTCTATTTGGCGTAGGCACCCGCCCGTCGGCTATTATACTAACGCATGGCCACTCTGATCACAGCGGATCAATAGAAGAATTATTAAAGCACTGGAAAGTTCCTGTCTACGCACACGAATACGAGCTGCCTTATTTAACGGGTAAATCTTCATATCCGCCTGCCGACCCAACAGTGGGAGGCGGCATCATGAGTTTGTTTTCAGTGTTCTTCCGCAGAACACCATTAAAGTTGGGTAATAAGGTTAAAGCCATTGATATGGCTGAAAGCCGTATCCCCGAATTACCTGAATGGAGAATTGTAGCCACCCCAGGCCATTCGCCGGGGCATATTTCTTTATTTTTCCCGTTGAATACTACGCTGATTGCCGGTGATGCCTTTACAACTACTAAATCAGAATCGGCTATCTACGTGCTCAATTATTTAAAAAAATTATCGGGCCCACCCATGTATCTTACACCTGATTGGAAGGCCGCCAAAGCATCTGTTATTAAACTGGCCGAACTGCACCCTCGTATTGCTGTAACCGGCCATGGCCCAATTATGCGTGGCCGCGAATTGCAGGAAGCTTTAGATAATCTGGCTTCGAATTTCGAAGAACAGGCCATGCCCGCCAGCGGCCGTTATGTGAAACAACCCGCAGTGGCCGACGAGACCGGCGTTTTATACGTACCTCCATTTAAAGCCAATACTAAGTTTGTAGCCGCAACTGTTATAACCGGCTTGGTAGCAGGATTTATAATTGCCCGGCAGATACATAAAGCTGTGGCATAACTGTATCTTTACCGGGTGGAACCAGTACAACCCGATAACACTATTTTAATTGATATTTTAAGCACTAAAATGCCCTATGGTAAACATAAGGGCATTTTAATTGTAGATCTGCCTGTCTCATACCTCGAGTGGATGCATAGCAAAGGTGCCATCCCTGCGGGCAGACTGGGTATGATGATCTCTACCATACACGAAATCAAGATTAATGGGATGATGGCGATTTTGTATGAGTTGAAGAAAAGAATGGCCTCTTTTAATCCTCAAGGTAGGGAGAGGTATTAATAATATTTTCAATATAAGCTTGTCATTTCGAATCCTTGAAGGGTGGGCACAGTAGGGCAAGGGTGAGAAATCTTGTACGATATACCAGTAAGATGTAGAAGATTTATCCTCGCTACCAACGTACAATTCTCCCTCAGGCTCATTCGAATGACAAAGGGAGAGAAAGAATTGCACTCCACTTACAAAACCCGTAAACCATAGCCCTATATACTACGTTAGTACTGTAAATCAAATAGCTATGATCAACAAATTTGTTTTCTATATAGCCGGCATTATGATGCTGGCAAGTTGTGCCAATGCGCAGACTTCTGAAAGCGGGAATGGCTTTGCAACAGTACCCCAACCTAAGCCGGGCCAAGAGGTAGCAACTTTTGGTGGTGGCTGCTTCTGGGCCATGAGCGAGTCTATGTCTGAGCTTAAAGGTGTTGACAAGGTTGTGGCGGGCTTTGCCGGCGGCAACACTAAAAACCCAAGCTATGAGGATGTGTGTACCAAGACTACCGGACATGCCGAAGTGTCTCAAGTTTATTTTGATCCAAAAATAATTAGTTATGAAACTTTGGCCGAGGCTTTCTTTTACGCACACGACCCTACCGAATTAAATTACCAGGGGCCTGATGAGGGTACAGATTATCGCTCTGTTGCTTTTTACCGTACACCCGAGCAAAAAGCAACGTTAGAAGCCGTAATTAAAAAGATAAATGACAGTAAGCATTACAGCAAAAAAATAGTAACCCAGGTTGTACCGTTCAAGGTGTTTTATCCGGCCGAGAAATATCATCAGGGATATTATAAAACACATGGCGATAGTCCATACATCGCATCGGTTTCTGAGCCTAAGGTGATGAAGATGCGCGCTGCTATGCATGCTTATTTGAAGCCGGAGTTTCAGAAATAATAATAGCATTTCAAACAATCATTGTTTAACTTAGTTGTGATAATAACGTCTAAAATTAAATACTATGAGCATCCCTGAAAACGAAATTGCCTTAAACAACGAGGACAATGATAACCCAAGAAACTCGAGCAACGAGCAAGAAAACGCCCAGACACAAGAGAGTGATTTATCTGGCGATGGCAACGATGTAGAGCCTGTTGATGAGCAACCTGATATCCAGGGCTTAAATACAGCTTATGATGCCGCCGAATCATCATTCACCCTGGATGTTGATCACGGTATTGCACCGAAAAAAGAAGATTAAGCAGTTTATTGCATAAACAAAGAAAGCCCTTCATTATCGAAGGGCTTTCTTTGTTTATGATGATTTTGTCATTCAGAGCATAAATAAAAACGTCATTGCGAGGAACGAAGCAATCGCGAACTATACAGAGCGGCTCTGATTAACTACGAGGTTGCTTCGTTCCTCGATTTCTATGGTTTATGCAAGTGCTTTTTGATAATTAATTTCATAGGGTCTATTTTGGTTTACACATGCGAAGATTCGTAAGATCAGTTTGTTTCTGACTGCATTAATCACACTCATCTTGTTTTTCTTTTCCTGACTCACCATTCTTTCGTAATATCTCTTTAGATCAGCATTATATTGGATGGCGACCAATGCCGACATGTGCAGTAACATTTTTACTTTTTTATTGGCCATGTGTGATATGCGCGCCTTCTTTTTAAGCTTTCCTGATTCATCCGTAAAGGGTACTACGCCCGAATAGCAGGCAAACTTTTTTGGGTCTTTGATATCCTTAAACTCATTTGTTGTGATCAGGATCTGGGTAGCGGTGACTTTACCGATACCGCTCACCGAAGTAACCAGATCGAACAAACGGCTTAGTTCCGGATCTGCCTTGATGATCTTTTCAATGGCTTTGTCCGCTCTGTCAAGGTCAGCATCGATCGCTTTTAATGCATGAGCGCAAATCGTTATATTTTGTTTGACGATCTTTTTAGAACTAAACAGGCCATGCTCTTTAAGCGGTGTCTTCAATTGTTTCTTCACGGAGATCAACCTTAACCTTGTTACTGAAAGACTGCTTAGCTCCTGTATTACTTCACGCTTGGGTGACCATAAAGACAGTTTCTTCTGTTGATCAAAAGCATATTGAGCGATACGCTTAGCATCGATCTTGTCATTCTTTCCCCGGATGTTTCCCAATGAGTTCTTGATCTGCGTGGCAGCTTCCAGGCAAATATGAGCCTTGCATTTATATAGGCAACCGAGCGAATGGTTGTTGTAAATGCCCGTATGCTCCATACAGAATATTGCCCTGCTCAAATCAAAACCAGGTATTTTACACAGTTCTTTGATAAATGCGCCTATTGCTTCCGGCCTATTGGCTATTTCCCGGTGGTACAAGAAACCCTCTGTGTTGCGGACTGCAAAGTCCAGCTCATCTTTTGATACATCAATGCCGATGAAAAAATCAAATTCCATAACTTTGTCCTGTTTATGTGCGTAAACAGTTAACAAGTTTTAAACCACATCAATACCTTACTAATGAGCCTTCTAACTCTAATTTCTATTTGATGCCGCAGTTTAAAAGAAGCGGTAAGGGATTTAATCGAGGAATAGGCCTCTAAGCCTGGCAATGACAATGATGCGCCCTTACCGTTGTTAACTTTTCCACAAAATTCGTAGTTATTAACAAAGAAAAAGAAGCAAAAAGAAAGCTTCAACAATAATAATAACTACTACTTTTTGTTGAAGCTAATCTAAAGGCAAATGACACGGTGGAAAGCGGTGAATACCTACAGCTTATTAAACCACCCCTTACGCCAAAAAATAAATACCAACCCGGCAGCAATCAAAAGCATAGATGCAATTGCAATAGGGTAGGCGTGGTGCATATATAACTCAGGCATATTGTCTGGTATAATATGGCCTTTATCATCCTGCCGGGCAAAGTTCATCCCGTAAATACCGGCTATGAAAGTTAGGGGGATAAATATAACCGAGATAATTGTGAGTACCTTCATAATCTCGTTCATACGGTTACTAACCATCGATAGGTACAAGTCCATAATGCTTGTAGTGATCTCCTTGTAGCTATCAATCACATCCATAATGTGGATACAATGGTCGTAAGCATCGCGCAGGTAAGTTTTAACCTCAGGCGTAATCAGCGGACTATCGCTGCGGATCATGTCGTTGATCTTATCCCTTTCAGGCCAGCTCACTTTGCGCATCATAATCAGCTCGCGTTTCATGTGCTGGCTATCGTACATAATGGTTTTATCAGCGCTTTCGTAAAGTCGGTCTTCCAGCGTATCTAACGATTCGCCAATATCGGCCAATACCACAAAATAAGTATCTATAATGGTATCCATCAGTGCATAACACATATAAGCAGGGCCTGCTGTGCGGATAGCGCCTTTACTTAAATTTAGGCGATTAATCACTGCCTCGAAGCAATCGTTGTAATGCTCCTGGAAACTGATGATCAGATCATCTTTTACAACAACCGAGAATTGGGTATTGTAAATCTCGTCCTGCGCTGCTGATAGTTCGATTATACGGCTGGTAGCAAAAAAGTAGCCTTCGTATTCATCAAATTTAGGGCGTTGATGGGTGTTGGTAATATCTTCTAAAACCAGTGGGTTGATCTTTAACAGTTCGCCCATTTTTTCAATCAGCGCGGCATCACCAAGGCCGTTAACTTTAATCCAATGGGTATGGTTGTTACATTTGGCAAACTGATCGAGTATTACGCCTATATCATCGCCTTTAGAGGATACTACCTCAGCTTCGTTATAAGAATATACGGTAATTTTAGGCTTAAGCGCTCCATCTGGTATGCGTACCATGCCGGGGGCGTCGCCAACTTCGCCCATGCGCTTATGTTTATAACGCGATCTCTTGCTTTTGCTCATTACAAATAATTTACCGATTGTGGCCCCTGGTTAAACAGCAGGTCAATAATACTCAGGTTCTTTAAAAAACCGTACCGTTCTTCAAAAACCTGAAAGTACGGCTTTTGTTCAATTGTAATTTCTTTTTTAGCACTAAACGCATTCCGAAGGTCGGTTACAGCTTCGGGATATCGCGCTTCGTAGGTTTCGGTATAATTAAGCGGGGTTTTAATTTTCAATAAGCGCAAAATCAACTCCAACTGTTTCTGATTATAATCGAACAAATGCGTAGTTTTTTGCTCGTAGAACGGCGCAAAGTCATCTTCATAATATTCGAAATAGGCCGAGCGGCGGTAACACGCCTGCAGGCTTAGCCAGTGTAAACGCTGCCATTTAAAATCGTAACTTATTTTTACATCTTTTGCCGGGGTATGTACTTTAGAGCCTTTTACAACGGGTACAACGAGTGTTAAAGATCCATCGGCCGAATAAATATTTGCCCGGTTACGGTATGTTTGTTTGGGGAAATGCTCGTCGCGCTCTATCCACACATCGGGTTTAAACTGGGTAATTTGGGTAAAATACTCAACCGGTGGCAGATAAAACATGGGCAGCAGCGCACCTTTTTCAATCATATTAGTTTATGTTTGTAGCTTAAAAATTTTTCGAAATTAATGATAAAAAAAGGGCTTACAAGTTTAGCTATCTTCTTTTTATACCTACTGTCGTTGCTGCCGTTCTGGTTTTTATACCTCATAGCCGATTTTTTGTACCTTATTCTTTTTTATATAGTTAGTTACAGAAGGGCTGTAGTACAAGAGAATTTGAAAAATTCATTCCCCGAAAAAACGGATGCAGAGCGCAAAAATATTGAGAAAAAATATTTCCATTACCTGGCCGACTTGCTTGTAGAAACCATTAAATGTATTACCCTTAGTGAGAAGCAAGTAATGCGCCGCATGTTTTTAACGAATGAAGATCTGATTCCCGATTATTATAAACAGAACAGGAGCATCATTATTGCGGTAGGGCATTATGGTAACTGGGAGTGGGGAGT
>CAHJXH010000223.1 GCA_903644075.1 Sphingobacteriaceae bacterium
GATCTCTGCGCACAAATTATGTGGTTTTAAAACGTAACAAATCGCTCGTAGTGACATCTAATTGACAAACTGAATTAAACGAAAAAGAAAATTTGTATCTAAATCAGAAAACAAATAACTTGTATCAAATTAAAACCATGAAATTAAAATTCTTAAGTGTTGCTTTTGGCATCGTTCTATCAGCAACTGCATTTACTGCATCAGCACAAAAAGCTTATAAAGAAGGTGTTATTAGTTATACTGCTACCGCTGGCGGACAAACTATCGACTCTCAACTTTTCTTTAAAGGCGATTCAAGTTCAACTTCGGGTAAAAGAGGCCCTGCTACTATTAAAACTATCATGGCCAATGGCGGCGACTACCTGGCTATTTTGGTTGATGTGCCAGTTGCCAATATGAAAAAAGCGGCTATCGGTACCCCTGCAGAGTTAGAATCATTTAAAGATTCTGAGCCACAATTTACATTTACCCCAAGTACTGAAACCAAAGTAATTAATGGTTTTAACTGCAAAAAAGTTACCGTTAAAGATGCCAAAAGCGGCCAGTCATACGATGCATGGGTAACTAATGATGTTAGCATCCCGGTTACCATCATCACTAAATATTTTGCATCTGCGGGTGGTTTCCCAATCCAGTTTACTACTTTGCAAATGGGCCAGCCGTTATCAATTACAGTTAAATCAATTACTGGTGATAAGGTTCCAGCCGGTTCTTTTTCAATCCCTGCCGGATATGATAAAATTACAATTACAGACCTTAGTACTTTAGGCGGCGGCCAGCACTAAGTTAATCTTCATTAACAATTCATTAAAAGCTTCTTAACATTGTGGTTAAAATGAGTAATTTTGCCGCCTCATGTTAAGGAGCTTTTTTAGTTTTTGCCGGTATTTCGCATACTGGCTCATTGTATTTTTTTTAACCCGCCTAACCTTTGAGCTTTATTTTATCGATAAGCTCAAAACTGCCTCATTTAAAGAAATCCTGCTTACTTATGTGCACGGTTTATGGCTCGATTATTCGGCCGCCGCGTATATCTGCATAATCCCCTTACTGGCATTTATTGTTAATTGGTTTATACCTAAAGGTGGTATCCCATCCATATGGCTCAAGATATATACCTGGTTTTGCGTGCTGGTTATAGCTTTTCTTACCATTATAGATCTTAATATTTTTAGGGAATGGGGCACCAAGGTTAACTATCGGGTGTTTAATACCCTGTATGAAGCACCTTCCGAAGCGGTGGCCTCAACCGGCTCATCACCTATCGGCTTAAGTATCACTATTGGTGTTACACTGCTGGTACTTGGCGTAGTTATATCACTTTTTGTTGTTGATTTTAAATTCAGAAAACCTCAAGGGACCGTTAGCTTTAAAATTCCTTTCTCACTTTTCCTTTGCTTCGTTACCATCATTATTATACGTGGCGGTTTATTTGGCTCACCAATTAACGAACAACGTGCTTATTTCTCCAACAAGCAGATCCTTAACCAGTCGGTTTTAAATACCGAATGGAACCTCATGAATAATGTGGTAGATAACCTGCGTGCACCACACAATACGTATGAGTTTATGCCGAATGAAAAAGCATATACTATTGTAAATGATCTGTACACGGTAAGAAAAGACACCACGGTAAAGATCTTAACTACCGATAGGCCTAATGTGGTAATTATCCAGTTAGAAAGCTTTACGGCCGATATTATCGAATCATTAGGTGGTGATAAAGACGTGGCACCTCACTTTGAAGAATTTATTAAAAACGGCGTACTGTTCAATAACATTTACGCAGCCGGCGATCGTACCGATAAAGGTGTTATAGCGATATTGAGTGGTTTCCCATCACAAGCGACACGTACTATTATTACAGAAGACGGAAAGCAGAAAAAGCTTCCTGCAATATCATCAAGCCTGAAAAAAGCTGGTTACACCACTTCTTATTTCTATGGTGGAGACAGCGGCTATATGAACTTTAAATCATATATAGAGCACCATAATTTTGATGATTTGTCTGATGAAGAGAGCTTCTCCAAAGACGAATTAAAATCTAAATGGGGCGCATATGATGAGGTGACGCTGCGCAAAAGCGTTGACTATCTCGATAAGCAGCAACATCCTTTCTTCTGCTATATTCAAACACTAAGCAACCACGAACCTTTTGAATTACTGGGTAAACCAAAATTTCCGGGTAAGGATAATGGGATGATGTTCAGAAGTACGGCTTACTATACCGATTCGTGCCTGAATGCTTATTTCGAACAAGCCAAAAAGCAGCCCTGGTATAAAAACACAGTATTCATTTTAGTGGCCGATCATGGTCACCGTTTGCCGCGCAATACCTCAGAGGCTTACGATCCGCGTAAATATCATATTCCATTGCTGTTTTTTGGCGAGGCCATCAAACCAGAATATCGTGGCAAACAAATTAATATGCTGGGCGGGCAGACTGATATTGCAGCTACGATACTATCGCAGTTGAACCTATCGCACAAAGATTTTAAATGGTCGAAAGATTTGATGAATCCTTACACTAAGCAGTTTGCTTTCTTTGATTGGGATAATGGCTTGGGCTTTATGCAGCCATCGCAAAGCATCTCTTACGACAACGAGGGTAACAAGGTGATCTACACCGGGAAAACCAACGTCAGGGAATCGCTAACCGACGAAACCCTGACGAAGGGACAAGCTTACCTGCAAAAGGTATTTACTACTTATCTTAATTATTAATAACAGCGGGGTTAACCTCTTTAGTCAGCTGGGTAACCCATTGATTAAAGAGGTCTGTTTCTATTTTCACAGCCTGCTCTGCATGGTGTTCCCACTCTGGCGAAAAGTGCTTTAACTGGTTGATCATCTCTTCCAGGTGGCCTTCTTCTTCCAGAATAATCGATTTTACATTTACTTTGCTGCCGGTTTCAGTTAACACATCCTGATAGATGGGGTAAAGCTCGTCTGCACGCACTTCAATTGCATAGGTCACTAACAAATAGGCTGCAAAACGTAGCTCAGCACCTGTAAGCTGCAACGTATTTTTAAGATAACGGCAAACCGAAACATCCAGCTGGTTTAAATAATATTTACTACTCGATGGCGCTAACAGATAATCAACCGCATAAGTTGGGCAGGTATCGGCAGCAACACGTTCAATTTGTTTTTTGAGGTAAAAAGCATGGCGATGCTCTTCGGCCGCATGCTTTAGTATAATGTAGGTAACCGTGGTTGGGTCTTCACTGGCAGAAATTTTACGTGCGCCGGTGTTCTCCATTAATGATAGTGTATTTAACCAGCGGGCGTGTAATTGATCATCACCTACTATTGTCGAAAGCACATTACTTAAACCCATATCTGAATCTCGTTTAAAGCGTCAATAATTTTGCTGTAAATATAAGCCAGTTGTTCGTTGGTAATACAATATGGGGGTAAAATATAAATGATATTACCAAGCGGGCGCAGTATAATACCTGCATTCAGGAAGTAATTATATAACCGGTCACGCAACGGACTCAGATACGAAGTTGAGTTACCTGTCTCCCATTCCAACGCGATAATAGTCCCCGTTTGCCTGATGGTACGTACTTTAGGATGATTCTCAATCTGCGCTTTAAACTGCTGATGTTGAGCGATAATCCGCTCAATATTAGCAGGCGTTTCATCGCTCACAAATAAATCCATACTGGCCAAAGCTGCGGTACACGCTATGGGATTCGCTGTAAATGAATGGCCGTGAAACAAGGTTTTCATCTTATCATCCGATAAAAACATATCATAGATCTGGCTGGTGCAGGTGGTAATACCTAAAGCCATTGTTCCGCCGGTTAATCCTTTAGAGAAACACATAATATCCGGCTGCTCGGTAATGTAGTTACAGGCAAAAGGTTTACCTGTGCGTCCAAAACCCGTAAAAACTTCGTCATCAATAGTTAAAACGCCTTCTTGCTTGCAATGCTTAACCAGCTCATTTAACCACTCAGCCTCGTACATAATCATCCCTGCCGATCCTTGAACCAAGGGTTCAAAAATGAAACAAGCCAATTGAGATTTGAGATTTGAGATTTGAGATTTGAGATCCTGGATATTTTCTTTAGTTGGGAGATCGATGAACTCTACTTCGAATAACAGATTATCGAAAGCTGCTGTAAAAGCACTTCTTCCGCTTACAGCCATTGCACCAAAAGTATCGCCGTGGTAAGCATTTTTAAACGCCACCATTTTAGTACGTGCTTTACCCTGGTTATTCCAGTATTGCAGGCACATTTTAATGGCTACCTCGATAGCGGTTGAGCCATTGTCTGAATAGAAAACTTTCTTTTGATTATTTGGGATTAGTTCTAATAATCGCTCTGCCAGTTCAACAGCGGGCTCGTGGGTAAAACCTGCGAAGATGACGTGTTCTAATTTTTTAAGTTGCTCTGCTACTTTCCGGGCAATGTGCGGATGGGCATGCCCGTATAAATTCACCCACCATGATGATACGGCGTCGATGTATTCTTTGCCGTCTTCACCAAAAAGTACCGCTCCTTCTCCCCTTACAATACCAACCGGCATGCCGGCAGTTTGCATTTGTGTATACGGATGCCAGATTATTTTCGCATCCCTTTCTGCTAATGTCATTTTTGTTTGTTTAGTAAATTAACTACATGTTGGTCTATCGGGAAAGTCATGTCGCTCACTTTTAGATCAGTTAACGGAATCCATCTAAAAGATTGTAGTGGTTCAACAGTTCCGTCAAAATCAAATACTTTGGTTTTAAAGTTAAGGTCGAGGCTTGCCAAATTCTTTACCCAATAATAAACGCTGATGATTTGCGAATCGTTAAAGGCCGATTTTACATAAAAGTCAGTAGTATAAAAATGATCCAGCACTTCTACTTCGGCATTACATTCTTCCAAAAACTCGCGTTTAAGGCCATCGATAAGCCCTTCGCCAAGCTCTAATCCCCCGCCGGGGAATTTGGTAAACTGGTAGCTATACTCCTGCTCATCACTGATCAATATTTCGTTTCGCTCATTAATAAGCAAGCCGTATACACGTACGTTAAATAGCGCCATTGTTGTTTAAAGTGTTTTGTTTGATGGTAGATTCCAATCTGGGTTGGTGATTATTACGTGCCGAATTGATGGGTATGAGCGCAACGCTTAAATCAATAATAACCTGTTTTTCCTTCAAGACAGTAAATTGTGTTCAAATTTAAAAACAAGTCATCAATTAGCAGTAAACTAATTTTCTATATTTGCCGCCGACATATAAAATACTGCTATGAGTGCTTTAAGTAACCGGATTAACAATCTGTCTGAATCTCAAACCATTAAAATGGCGAAAATGGGCCGTGAGCTCGCCGCCAAAGGTGTTGATGTAATTAGTTTAAGTTTTGGTGAACCAGATTTCCATACGCCTGAGTATGTGAAAGATGCAGCCAAGAAGGCCATGGATGATAATTTTACTTATTATACCCCTGTTGCCGGATACCCTGAACTGCGAAAGAGTATCGTAGCTAAGCTAAAGAACGAGAACGGACTGGATTATGATGTATCACAAATTGTGGTATCAACCGGTGCTAAACAAGCTATTGCCAATGCAGTGCTTTGTTTGGTTAACCCAGGCGAAGAAGTAATTATCCCTACACCTTACTGGGTATCATACTCTGAAGTAGTGAAACTGGCCGAAGGTGAAAGCGTTTTCATTAACGCAACTGTTGAGCAAAACTTTAAAATTGCACCTGAGCAACTGGAGGCTGCCATTACGCCTAAAACCAAGCTGTTTATGTTTTCATCGCCTTGTAACCCTACAGGCAGTGTTTACAGTAAAGAAGAGTTAGAGGGTTTGGCTAAAGTTTTCGAACGCCACCCACATGTATACATCATGTCTGACGAGATTTATGAGCATATCAACTTTATTGGTGGCCACGAGTCAATCGCTCAGTTTGATGCTATTAAAGACCGTGTAGTAATCATCAACGGCTTCTCTAAAGCTTTCGCAATGACCGGCTGGAGAATTGGCTACACCGCATCAAACAGCGAAATTGCTGCTGCTTGCGATAAAATGCAGGGCCAAATTACCTCGGGTACATGTTCTATCACCCAACGTGCCGGTACTGCTGCTTACCAGGGTGGTTTAGAATCGGTATACGAAATGCGCGATGCTTTTAAACGTCGCCGTGGTTTGGTATATGATTTATTGAAAGATATCGACGGTGTTAAAACCAACCTGCCAGATGGCGCTTTTTATTTCTTCCCTGATGTTACTTCTTTCTTCGGCAAAAGCTATAATGGCAAAACCATTAAAGATGCTGATGATCTGAGCATCTACTTACTGGAAGAAGGCCACGTTGCAACTGTAGGTGGTGATTCATTCGGCGATCCAAAATCAATCCGCATCTCTTACGCTGCTGCCGATGATAAATTGGTAGAAGCTTTAAGGCGTATTAAAGAAGCTTTGGGTAAACTGCAATAATCTACCCTTTATAAGAGACACAAAGTATTGTGCCTCTACGGATAATATATAAATAAAGAAGCCCTTCAAATTTGAAGGGCTTCTTTATTTATATACCTAATTTAAAATTTATAAGCGATCCGCAATGCCACGATTCCGAAACTGCTGGCTTCGGAGCCTGAATAATTTTCATAGCGTAAGCCAATGTCAATGCCAGACTTTTTAGGCGCATAACCAATACCCGGCGACAGGATCAGCCATTTATTGGCCGGCCCATCAGGATTAATTATATTTCTTGTCCCGAAACCAATACCGGCCTCGCCGCTCACATAAAATTGAGGGATAATAAAAAACTTAATACCGGCTTTTACCGGGATAAGTCCATAGCTCTTGGTGTCATAAAGGAATGGCCCTGCTGTATATTTTCTGCCAAAATAATTGGTATAGCCCGATGTAAGCGTCAATGCAACACGATCCGAAAGATCATACTGCAGCCTGGCCGAGCCACCCAGTGCAAAATGCGAACTGTAACTGATATCGCCGGTAGGCGCTGCGGTTTCTACCCCAACATCAAAGTGCCATGGGTTTTGTGGGTTATTGCGGGTGGTAGATTGCGCTTTACCCGTTTTGGTATATAATACCACAGCAATTACGGTTGTGAATGTTAAGTAGAAAAACTTTTGAGGTTTCATGGTTTGTAGTTTTAGTTTACGTTACCTCAAACATAAAAAGCCCTTTTCAGTAAAGAAAAGGGCTTCTTGTTAAAATAAGTTAATAATAGTTAAAAGTGTTAATTTAAGCCAATCATAGGTTTCCATAAACGCAAGAAGCCTTTCATTTCCGAAAGGCTTCTGCATTATTAAAGATGATTGTTTATTACAATTTAAAGCCGTAAGCTACACGTAAAGCCACCTGGCCAAAGTTGTTGCTGTTTCCAGAATAATTATCATAACGAACACCAAGGTCTAAACCAGAGTTAGATGCATAACCAATACCTGGTGATAAGATTAGCTTAGTGTGTTTGTCATCACCGCTGGTCTCAAAACCAGCACCTGCCTCACCACTTACATAGGCATGAGGAGCGAAAAATGCTTTAACACCTGCTTTAACAGGTATCAAT
>CAHJXH010000224.1 GCA_903644075.1 Sphingobacteriaceae bacterium
ATTACATTCATTTTATAAAAAAGCCCCCGTTAAACAATTAATGGAGGCTTTTTTATAACCAGAAGACTAAGCTATAGATTTTAGCTATACCACTTTCTTCTTCATCCAATTCAATCTGTCTGCTTCAGTAAAGAACGTCCAGGCTACCACACGGCTTACCTTTTGGCCTTGCGCCATGTCGATGGTTTTTACATCAAGCGCCTTAGCTTTCTCCAAAGCTTTATAAATAACAGGAAGCGATTCTTTTTTCGATACCAGGGTAGTAAACCACAGGCATTGTTCGGCAAATAAAAAGCTTTGCTCTACCATTTGCCTGATGAAAGCCGCTTCGCCACCCGGGGTCCACAACTCGTTATTTTTACCGCCGAAGTTTAATAATGCCTTAGGTAACCTGCCACCATTTAGGTTTTCCCATTTCTTATTGCTGCCCGCATGGGCTTCCTGCATCGAAGCATGAAAAGGCGGGTTGCACATGGTTACATCAAACCTATCGGTTGGTTTTATAATCCAGTTAAAAATTTCTTTACGATTGGTTTGTTGTCGTAGCTCGATCAACGGTTGCAGGTTTTTGTTTGCCGCTACAATCTGTTTGGCCGATTGGATAGCCACCGTATCGGTATCAGACCCAACGAACGACCAGCCATATGTACTGCTGCCAATGAGCGGGTAAACACAGTTAGCGCCAACGCCTACATCTAATACTTTTATTTTGCTGCCCGTTGGTATGGTACCATTATTGGTTTCGGCCAACAGATCGGCCACATAATGGATATAATCGGCACGGCCTGGTATGGGCGGGCAAAGGTAACCGGCAGGGATATCCCAGCCATCAACCTTATAAAAATGTTTTAATAATGCTTTATTTAAAGCCTTAACCGCATCAGGATCACTAAAATTGATCGACTCGTTACCGTACTGATTAACCGAAACAAAATTTCTTAACGGCGGATTAGCGGTACAAAGCCTTTTAAAATCGTACATGTCCCTATGCGCATTACGCGAGTGCAGGGTGTCTTTTTCGGCTGGCTTTGAGTTTGGCGGTTGCGGCATATTACTTGTATAATTTACAAAGGTAAGTAATTGAGAGGGATATGCCCATAATCAGAATATGCCCTAATCTTATATACTGCTAAAAACCCTTAGCTCATTAATATTCTCACCAGGGTTTGCACATTGCAGCCAGTTTTGTAATGCAACATGTATACTGCAAGGCCCATAGGTAATTATCTTTATCTTCCGCGATAGCGACTCTCTTTTCAATACTTGTAAAACATTATATATGATGTCACCATCAAAGGGCGTGTACATAAAGAATATACTTCCTGCCGAATAATCCGCCGCGCGGGCATCTACATTAATAATTTCAATATTAGGTATATTAAGGTTTGCGGCGCAATCAATAGCATAATTGCAAAAAGCGGGTTCAAATTCTATTCCTATTGTTTTAACAGCAGTCAGCAAGTTTACCAGCATAACCACGAAACCCAGGCCAGAGCCCAGATCAAAAAACACATCATTTTTTGTAAAATTGGCTTTATCCACCATTTCAAAGACGATCCGGGCCGGTGTTTTTTGATAGAATACCATTCCGGGTTCCCGCTCCAGGGTTTGTTGTGGCACGGCTTTAAAGGAGAAAAGGCCGTTGATAAAAACATCAAGATTATCATAACCTGTTTCCTGCTGATGCTCACTATCCGTCAAGTCAAAGTCAACATATTTGTGAATCAGATCTTTAAATCCTTCACTTGTATATACACCATTTCTAATATTAGCCTGAAGTTTTTGAAACAGCTTAGCATCAATCGCTTCCAGTGCAGCTTTTATTTTTTCGGCACGGCTCTTCAGCAATAGCAACTCATCTGAATGATCTGTTTCGGGCAATAATCCTTCAATCCGATCAACAATATGGAAGTCGATGAAATCTATCGCTTCGTTTCGTTTGTTAAAGTTGGTTACTTCGAACAGTAAAGGGTTATTCTCAATAGCCTCAATATCACGTTGCACATCATCAACCTGATACCTAAAATAACGGCTAATAAGATCTGATTTTTTGTTTGTCAAATTATATTGATTCAGTTTTGCCACAATAGTCTTCTGAAACCACAACACCTTCCAGAATTTCGCGATGCGCCAATCCCCATTGCTCCAATTGTTTCCAAACCGGGGCTAAGGCAATGGCACTTTCTGTCAGCTCATACTCAACACGGGGAGGCACTTCGGGGTATACAGTTCTGGTTACCAGTTTGTCGCGTTCCATTTCCTGTAAATGCAGGGTCAGCATACGGTCGGTTATGTTAGGCAGTATCTTTTTGATGTCGCTATAGCGCAGCTTCTTGTTCTCCAATTTATGGAGAATCAAGAGCTTCCACCTCCCGGCTAATATCTCCAGGGCGTAATTCATCCCACAGAAATCACTCAGTTCGTTCCGGTTCCTGTTATTGGTGGATGTTAACTTTCGTTTACTCATTACTCACAATTTTGTATGCAGCACACAACAAGTTGCCGATAATCTAATTTACAGATAGCTCTATAAATTTGCGGTATACATTAAAAATTAAGACACGAAAATGAATATCCTAATTGTATACGCCCATCCCGAACCGCAAAGCTTAAACGGCGCCATATACCGCACCGCCATAGCACACCTGACTAAATTAGGCCATGAAGTTAAAACTACGGACCTGTACGCCACGCGATTCGACCCGGTATCCGACCGGAAAAACTTCACCACTATTAACAACCCCAACTACTTTAAACAGCAGCCCGAAGAATTGTACGCCACCGAAAACAATGGTTTCGCCCAAGAAATTACTACAGAACAGGAAAAAGTAGAATGGTGCGACCTGATGATCTTCCAGTTCCCGCTCTGGTGGTTTACCCTCCCCGCTATCCTCAAAGGCTGGGTTGACCGCGTGTTTGCTATGGGCCGCTTTTATAACAATGGCCGCATTTATGAAAATGGCATGTTTAAAGGAAAGCGAGCAATGCTTTCCCTCACCACAGGTGGCCCAGAAAAAAACTATCATAAAGATCTATATGGCGAAATAGAAAGCATATTAAAACCCATCCACCGCGGCATTTTTGAGTTTACCGGCTGGAGTGTATTGCGTCCACAAGTGGTTTATGCAGTGGAAAGGCGTTCTGTGGAAGATTTGGCGGGGGACTTGGAAAGATGGAAAGTACGGTTGGAGGGAGTGTTTGAGGAGGGGCTAGATTAATTCACACGCGTCACGCGTGCGCCAGCCAAGAGGCCATCCATTTCGTAGGTAAAGGTTGATTTGCACAAGGGGCAGGGAGGTAGCTCTATCATATTTAAGTTTTGACAAAGGTAAAATTGTTATCTGCAAGTTTGTAATGATTGTATAATCTCAGTTACAGGCGCACGCCTATTACCGCATTGTATCTTAAACAGAAAAGCCTTCAGATTTTCATCTAAAGGCTTTTCAAAAAACAGTCTCTGTTATGTATCAATTTTGCAGATAACGCTCCGCAGGCTTACCGCTTTGTGAAGCACCGAATAATTGGTTACGGGCATCTTCGTAGGCATCAATTATCTTTTGATCATGTACTGACGGATGTGTAGCGAGTTCACCTTTATCTAATCCGGAAAGTGTTGCATCAACACAGTCTTCGGCAGTCATAATAGTAGATTGATCTAAAGCCGATAATGGCACACCACCTACTTCCCATATTTCTGTTGCTGTAGTAGCAGGATTTACTAATTGAACGCGAATATTTGTTCCTTTCAATTCTTCCTGCAACCCACGTGTATATTGAACCACGAACCCTTTTGTACCGCTATAAATTGAACTTACAGGCAATGAATAAAAACCAAGCACCGATGCTATATTAATTAAAACTCCTTCGTTTTTCTTAATAAACTGAGGTAAAACCGCGTTCGAAAGTAGCATTAAGGCGGTAATATTTACATCAACCATTTCTTTCTGTTTAGCTACGCTTGTTGCTGTAGTCGGTGCAAGTGTACTGGTACCGGCATTATTAATGAGCATGGTAATGCTTTTATCTGCTTTCAGATCGTTAATCACATTTTCTAAATCTGTTTCTGAGCCCAGGTCTGCCACCAGGTTAGTAACCTGTATGCCATACTTACTTTGCAATTTATCTGCAAGCGTATCTAATCTGTCTTTACGGCGCGCCACTAATTTTAGGTTATAACCTCGTTTGGCCAATCTTTCGGCAAATATTTCGCCTAATCCCGAAGAGGCTCCTGTTACCACAGCAGTGCCTAACTGTTTGTTTTCTTTCATTTTGTTAAATTTTAAACTATTGATTATCAATATCAATAATGTTGTCCTGTTAATTCAAATGTAAACAGACCTGTTTACATCAATTGCAAATGTAAACAGGTTTGTTTACATTTGCAATAAATATTTCTCAGAGATGAATAAAGAAATAGAATCGGGTTCAAAGTCCCTGAAACGCGATGAAATGATTAAATATGCTTACGACCTTTTTTATAAAAATGGGTTTCATGCTACCGGTGTGGATACGATAACCGATGGAACCGGCATTTCAAAGCGCACCTTGTATAAACATTTTACATCTAAAGAAGGATTAATCATAGCCACAATTGATCACTATCATCAATTGAGATATAAGGCTATTTCAGACTATCTGGAAAAATCCACCATCAGGAACCCTGTTGATAAGGCCTTAATAATCTTTGATTTTCTGTCGGCCTTGGTAAATGCAGGCATGCTCGATGGCTGCTTTGCCATGAACGCCAAAACAGAATATGCAAACAAAGCAAAGGAAATAGAGGCTGCTTATGATGCCTACGTGGCAGCGGTTCAACAACTTATTGAATTTTATTTAAAAGAGGGAAACATAGCAGACTATAAATCAATAGCGATGCAAGTAGTAATGCTTTTTGAAGGGGCTATTATCCGGAGCAAAGCACTGGGTAATTCTCTACCGGTTAAATTGGCAAAAGCAGCTGCAAAAGTAATTTGTAATCAATAAACCAACCTCGCTGTTGGTGCATGAACTATTGCTGTCGAACGTCTGCCGAGCGTTTCTATTGTCGCCTTGTACATCAAACAAAAAAGCCTTCAGATTTTCATCTAAAGGCTTTCTTTTAGTGGTCCCGACGGGAATCGAACCCATATCTAGAGTTTAGGAAACTCCTATTCTATCCGTTGAACTACGGGACCATTGCATGTGCAAATTTATTAAAAATGTGCAGATGTGCTAATGCACATTTGCACATCTGCTTATCTTATGCCAGAACCTGGCGGCATAGTGCTGGCAGGCGAAACAAATTCGAGTTTGCCTTGGGCGTTTTCGGCCATCAGGATCATACCTTGCGACAGGATGCCTTTTAGCTCGCGCGGCTCCAGGTTTACCAGGATGCTTACCTGTTTGCCAATGATAGCTTCGGCCTCGAAGTGCTCGGCAATGCCCGACACTACCGTGCGGGTATCTATACCGGTATCAATAGTCAGCTTTAATAATTTCTTGGTTTTGGCAACTTTCTCGGCGGCAACAATGGTACCTACGCGGATGTCCATCGCAGCAAACTGATCGTAGTTGATATTTTCTTTGGCTGGTGTAAGCGCTGTTTCAACCGCTTCTTCGGTAATCTCCGGCGCAGCTAATGAATTAGCTTTAGCTTGTAGTTTATCAATCTGCGTCTGGATCACATCATCCTCAATCTTCGCAAATAATAATGAAGATGGGTTCAACTGGTGGCCATCCGCAAACTTAATTTCCTGATCAAAGGTAACCGTACCGGCCGGCCAGTTAATCATATCAAATATCTTGGCAGATGTTGATGGCAAGAAAGGCTGCAGGCAAGTAGCCAAATGCCCGATCAATACCAAACAATTATGCAGTGCATTACGTGCGGCTTCGGGATCATTTTTAAATGATTTCCAGGGCTCCTGCTCTGTAAGATAACGGTTACCCAAGCGGGCCAACTCCATCACATTTTGTTGTGCCTGGCGGAATTTATAAGTCTCGAAGCTAACTTCCAGTTCATCATAAATCTGACCAACTGCGGTGTTCAGGCTTTCGTCGGTAAAGGTTAAATCGCCTGATGGGCTGTTTACTTTTCCATCAAAAAATTTGTGCATTAACACCATCACGCGGTTAATAAAGTTACCCAATATGGCTACCAGCTCGTTATTTACACGGGCCTGGTAATCTTTCCAGGTAAACTCGCTGTCGCTGGTTTCCGGCGCAATGGCAGTAAGGTAGTAACGCAGTTCGTCTACCTTATCCGGGAAATCGGCCAGGTATTCGTGCATCTCGATGCTCCATCCACGGCTGGTCGACATTTTATCGCCTTCCAAATTCATGAACTCATTAGCCGGCACATTCTCTGGCAATATAAACGTACCCTGCGCCTTCAGCATAACCGGGAACACAATACAATGGAACACAATATTATCCTTACCAATAAAGTGTACCAGTTTGGTTTCTTTATCTTTCCAGTAAGGCGTCCAGTCTTTATTATTATCAATAGCCCATTGTTTGGTGGCAGAGATGTAGCCAATCGGCGCATCAAACCAAACATACAGCACTTTGCCATCGGCACCGGCTACGGGTACTTTAATACCCCAATCAAGGTCGCGTGTTACGGCACGTGGGTGCAGGCCGCCATCAATCCAGCTTTTGCATTGGCCGTAAACGTTGGTTTTCCAATCCTTGGCGTGGCCTTCCAAAATCCATTCTTTTAAAAATGGCTCGTACTCGTTTAATGGCAGGTACCAGTGTTTGGTTGGTTTTAATATGGGTTTTGCACCGCTTAAAGCAGAGTGCGGGTTAATCAATTCTTCGGTGCTTAATGAGGTTCCGCAGCGTTCGCATTGGTCGCCGTAAGCATGGTCGTTACCGCAATTAGGGCAGGTACCAATGATGTATCTGTCGGCTAAGAAAGCGTTAGCTTCTTCGTCGAAATATTGCTCAGAAACTTTCTCTACAAAATCACCTTTACTGTTCAGGTCGGTAAAAAATTCCTGGGCAGTTTCGTGGTGTAACTGTGAACTGGTACGGTGATATATATCGAACGAAATGTTTAACCTTTCGAAACAGTCTTTAATCAGCGCGTGGTATTTATCAATAATGGCCTGCGGTGTGGTATGCTCTTTCATGGCCTGGTTGGCAATGGCGGTGCCATGCTCATCAGATCCACAAACAAAAACCACATCGCGTTTTTTAAGGCGAAGGTAACGTGCGTATAAATCGGCCGGAATGTAAGCCCCAGCCAGGTGACCGATATGCTTTGGCCCGTTAGCATAGGGCAAAGCCGCAGTGATGGTATATCTTTTATATTTTTGAGTTTCCAAAGTTTTCAGTGCTTTGTTATAATTTGGCAAAGATAATATATTAAACATGAGCATAACGCCCCCTTACCTTAAAAAAGGCGACTTGGTTGCCATAACCTGCCCGGCAAAAAAGCTGCCCAAACCAATGGACGATGCAGTCACCCTGTTACAATCATGGGGATTGCGGGTTGTTTTGGGCGAAACTGTAACCGCATCATACCATCAATTTGCCGGCGATGATGATTTACGGG
>CAHJXH010000225.1 GCA_903644075.1 Sphingobacteriaceae bacterium
CAGGGTTATCAACTTCTTTAATTAAATGCTGTTGTTTGGCTCCTTTATAATCGGCCAGTAGCTTTTGCAGGGCTAATTGTAGTTTACCGGTGATTTGATTTTGGATGAGTGTCTTCACATCGTTACCATCGGGCAATTGCTGCAAATTATAATCGAGCGAACCGGCCAGTGTGATAATAGTTGCTGTCAGACTGCTAAATGCTTCTTTCTTGGGGTTCACGCCGTATACAGAGTCTTCACTTTTCAGTATCTTGAATTGTTCGGCAATGGCCAGTTTGTAATCGTCGATCTTCTGGATAGCGATTGAACCCAGCACGGCAGAAATATCGCTTGCAAAAAAGGGCTGCCAAGTAGCAACGGCGTTATTGGCATTATCGTAATAATTCAACCAGGCCGAAAACCTGTTGGCAAAAACAATCCAATCGGCGTATTGCCGCTCGTCAACGTTGATATAGCCATTTTGCAGAGCACTGGCTACACGTTGCTGCTGACTAAGTCCGCTGCGTACTAATGGATTTTTTTTGTCGCTGCAAGCCATAATTTACAGGGCTACCAGGTTGTTAGTTGTTATTATTTCTATCTCCGTACCCTCATTAATATAATATGGGTACACAAAATTGAACCTCGAATTGGTCGACCGTACCACGTATTCGATGCTCACCAGTACAATGCCTTCCAGTTCGTCATCTATGTTCAATTCTATTTTTTTAGCATCTATTCTTGGTTCGAAGTAAAGGATCGCCGTCTGGATCTTATCAATAATGATGGTTTGGGTTGTAGTATCCAGCGATTCGAAAACCAATTGATCCATATTGCAGCCATACTTAGGCTCCATCACGCGCTCGCCCACTTTGGTCGATAGCAGGATCTGCAGGCTTTTCTCAATATCGTCCATCTTTTCGGTCATGGCTACATCCTGCTGCACCAGGTTAAATGTGGGTGGAAAACTCCATCCCCTGCCTAAAAAATCATTGGTTATTTCGCCTGCCATAATTTTATCCTCCGATTATTACTGTGGGTGCGCCTAAAACTATGGTGCCTCCGTGTGCTGTTGCATCGCCCATACGTGCTGCGGGCATACCACTTATCATTACTGTCGACGAGCCTTGTATAATACTATCCGGCGGGCCAACGCACGTCAACAAATCGCCCACCTTTGCAGCAGGCATGCCGGCTATTAAAACCGTTGGCGTACCCGGCGGTAAAATTGGCCCACCCACGTGCGGCACCGGTCCATTAAACATGGGGCATACATGCATATCTCCTACTCGTGCTGCTGGTGGCATATCTTTTTAATTTATCTGTACAATTGATCCCTTTACAGCCGTGCTGCCGCTCGATGAAATTTCGGCTCCTGCACTGCCTTCAACTTTTACCTGGGCGCTGCCTTTCAGGTTGGCATTAACGCCTTCCATCTTTACATCGCCGGCAGAGGTTGTCATCACTATATCCTTAATGCTTTCCAGTTTTATACCGTCCTGGTTCATGGTAATTTTGTTGCCGTTCTGGTCTATTAGCTGGATCATCTTTTCATCTTCGCTGATTAACACCTTATTCCCGGCGGGCGTTTCTATATTGATGGTCTTTTTATCATCGTTAAAAATGAACTTCATTTCGCTGCGGGATACATAACCTTTTTCATCATTTTTATCGCTGGCTTTTAATGGTGCCGGTTTTTTGCTGCTGTTCAGCATCCCCAAAATCATAGCAAAACGCGGATCGTTATTAATGAAGCCTACGATCACTTCGTCACCAATTTCCGGGCGAAAAAATGTGCCTCGCTTGTCGCCTGCATCCAACGTGCTTACCCGGCTCCAAATCCCATCCTCCTGTGTGCTGATGTTGGGGAGCCGAACCATAATACGATCTTCGCCATCCGGGTCATTTTCTAATTTGGTTACTGTGCCTATTTGCAAGCCCTGCACCGCAGGCAGTAAAGCTCCGGCCAATGGCTGTTGTACTTCATAGGTTTGCGCAAACCATTCCGGGTTTACACCGAATTGGAAAGTACTTTTCCAATCCCCTTTATTTATCTCGTGCCGAACTCCGGTAACAAATAACTTCCCTTCGAAACGTTCGCCTACACCCTTCAACTCAATCATTTTGCCGGGAATAACTGCCGGGGTGCCATCTGTGGTTACCCGTCCGCGCAGTTTGGCCAGCCTGTGCCTTAGCATTTTGGCGTTAGCCCATTGCTGCAACTCCTGGTCGGGTAGCTTACCGCTGTGCTGCAGCTGAAAGTCATCGGCCCCTATTACTCCTGATAAAGTATCGGCAGATAAATTCCCAGCATCAGGTACGCCGGGGTCTTCGCCTTCCACATCCGCAATCATTTCCTGATCGGTGGAGTTCCAGGCATTTGCTTTAACTCCCTTTAATGAATAACGGGCATCAATCTCGGCATCCAGATCATGCACCGTTGCGCCGTATTGTACGGTGAGTGCGGTATCAGCAGTAAAGTCCGGTTTCTTTACACTCAGCTTGCCGTCATTGGCTATGCATAATAAACTGTTGACATCGGCTCGGCACAGCAGCATATCCCAGTCGGTGGTGTTGTACTGCACAATCTCTTTTTGCTGCACTGCCGAAGCATCCACGTCTTTATCAATCTGGTAAGCGCTTATTAATTCTTCTATCATGTCGCTGTCTTTCAAATCTGTAAAGTATTTATTCTTGCAAACCACCGTCATTTTAATGGCTACGTCCCGGCATTCAACCACTAAAACCGAACTCGTTTTCCTGATCTTGATGCCGTGTTTAATTACAATGCCTTTAAAAATGGTATCCTCATTGGCCCGGTAACCAGCCTTTATTTCTATGTTTTTGCCTGGGATAAAATCTTCTTTATTACTAATCTCGAACGACTGCTTCGAGGGCTCGCCATCCAGTATAATAATGCTTGCCGAGGGTATCCTGTTAATTTCTTTATGCACCACAATGGATAATACCTGGTATGTTTTAGAAACCTCATTCCCTTCAGATAGTATCGTGAACGTACATACACTTTTGGGCGCTTCTGATGGTATGGTCCTGTCGTTTGGCATATTTATTATGGTGCAGTAGTTGTACTTAAAGGCGGAAAAAATAGGTCGGTTCCCTGCGCTATCTGCCTGAAATTAATTAGGTTATTTACTTTGGCCACTTCGAGGTAATACTTAGAATCTCCGTAAACCTGGTAACATAGCAATGGCAATGTATCGCCCTGCATCACCGTTTTATAATGTGTTAAATCGGACGATTGCGGGTTTTCGATAGCTACCCTCAGCGTTTCTTCAATACTGCCCTTAAAGCCTGCCTTACAAACGGCACGTATCGGGCTACCATCCGGGTTGAATAACTTATAAGTAATGCTGAGTGAAGTGCAGCGGCCTTTGAACAGCAAATGCCCCCAAACCAGTTTAAAGTGCTTCGGCTCGTGCGATTGACTATCGTACTCGAGCATCATGGTTTTAAAGGTGTTTACATCACCAAAAACATCATTGCGTGGGTTTTGGTCGATGATACCGGTGGAATCAAACAAAAACTCGAACGATAGTTCCTCTGGTGCTTTTACATTGAAACGCTGGGTGGCATGGCTGGTGCCATGTCCCTGTCCTTCAGTAAACTCAACCTTATATTCTAAAGCATAAGTTTCCGGGTTAATCAACGCCTTGAACGGATCGCCTACCTGGTGATTGTCGGCAAAATCAGGATTGTTATAGGCCAATATTTGTACCTTTTCCAGCTTACCCATTACCTTTCGTTTTTGTTATTGATGATATCCATTACCTCTTCAATGCATTGCTTAATCACTTTTTCCTTGTCGGTCGCAGCCTCTTTACTACCGCCTCCACCACCATCAGCAGCGGATGTACCTCCGCCTCCCTGTGGTTGGTTCACAGTAACCTTGATATGTAATTCCCTGATTTCTAATGGCATACTTAGTTTACTGTAAAGTAGTTATAGCTGATGTCCAGCGTCTCTATCACGATGGAGTTATCCTGCGCGTTTAAATCAGACACAGACCATTTCTTGGGCCATGCATTGTATACATTCCACGTTTTAAGTGGCTGATGTTCTTCGTTCAACAGTATAATATTGATGTGCACAGGTTTAAATACCCGGTTCTGAAATGTATTCAGGCACCAGTCGATCACTTTCGAATCCGTCAGCATACCTCGCTTCAAAGACAGGTCGGGATATTTGGTGCGTACAGGCAAAGTATGTTCAAATCGATTTTCGCCGCCTTCTTTAAATGCTTCAGTATCAAACTCTATGTTCAAGCCTGAAACCGATTGAAAACGAACGTCATTATCGTTACCGATGCCTACAAACTCAACCTTAAAATGGAAACCTACCGGCGGGTAATAGCCACCGGCTGCAGTTGTCTGTGCCATAATTTATACTGTAAAAAGAGAGAAACCAATTAGGTTAGTATATCCAGACCTTCGTGCGCCAGTTCGAGTGTTTCTATGGCTACCTCGTTGCCATCGGCCTTTAAATCGCTGGCCTGTACTTTAACCGGAAAGGCGTTGATCACCTTCCAGTTAATTACAGGGTCGTGGTTTTCATTCAACAGGCTGATGGTAAGGTCCCGGCGCTTTACCGTGTTCAGGCTGATGGTTTTTATCCAGGTGTAAAATTCAAGATCTCCCGCAAATGTGCCGCGTTTAAGGGTAATGTTGCTGAATTTATGCATGCCCGGCATTTTAATTTTAGAATATTGCGGACTGGAGCCTTCGCGGTATTCAATCGCTTCGACTTGCATATCGAGCCCTGTTACTTCAGAAAACCCGATTCTTGTTCCGCCCCATTGTACCACGAAATGAAACTTGGGTAGTGGATATGGTGAATTTGCCATTGTATTTTAATTTTGGTTTAATTGACTTTTGATAGATCGAACATTACAAGTGATTAACTCTGTGCCAGCAAGTGACTAAACCGCAGCACAATAAACTCTGCCGGGCGAACCGCAGCCATGCCGATCTCCACGATCATCAATCCGTTCAGTATGTCCTGAGCGGTCATGGTTTTGTTAAGGCCAACGGCTACGTAGAATGCCTGTTCGGGTTTGGCTCCCTGTAGTGCACCTTGTCGCCATAATGTGGTCAAAAAGTTTTCGAGCATGCCCTGCACTTTTACCCAGGTATTAGAATCATTAGGTTCGAATACAAAGGCCCCGCTTGCATTTTTACAGCTTTCTTCAACCATGTTAAAAAAACGGCGCACTGAGATATAACGCCACTCGTTATCGTTACCGGCCAGGGTACGGGCACCCCAAATTAGTATCCCCTTGCCTGTAAAGGCGCGGATCACATTGATTGATTTACCAGCAACAGTATCTACGTTCAGGTCTGCTTGTTCTGCTTCGGTAACCTGCACGGTTAAGCCGTTCACCAGATTAAGGCTTACGTTCGCCGGCGCTTTCCATACGCCACGTGTGCTATCAACTAAAGCATAAATACCGGCTACAGTGCTGCTTGGCGGTAGGGTAACTTTAAGCTTATTAACTTCTAATGCCACCAGCGATTGCAATTCAGTAGGCATGGTTATATAATCGGGTGTGCTGCCGGTACCATCCTGGGTTAGGGTAACCTTAAATGTACTGGTGTCGGTATTATCATACTGATAATTGAGAGCGGTACGCAAGCTTGGATAATAAGCTGCGCCGTAATTTAAATAAGTAGTGCCTACACCATCGCGCAGTGCATCCGGTTTGTCATCAAAACAATCCATAATTACAAAACGATCTTTCAGCGTGCCGGCTTGCAACAATGCAGCATCGTAAACGTGGCCAACATCTTTCCCATCAGTGTCCGCCGTTTCTTCTATAGCCTGTGGAAATACAATTAACGTGGGCTCGTCATATCTGCCGGCCATTTTAAGCCCGGCCTGTAAGTTAGCGCTTGCTATGGCTGTACCGGTCTGGTCGCCAACGCTAACAATATAGCATGGGCCGCCGCCATTGGCAAAATACATTTGCATGTGGTAATACATGGTATGTACAGATGGCGCAGCAACTGCAGCCGAAATAACCCTGGTTTGCAATACTTTGGGCGTGCCGTTATATGTTTCATCAATGGTTACAGTAACAGTTTCATTAACAGCCTTACCAAAGTAGGTTTCGTATTCAAGCAATGAAATAATACGGTAAGCCTCTGTAACCACTATCGAATCAATAGCTACCACAGGTAATGGCGCACCATCAATACCTCGTTTTTCGGTATACCCAATAATTACCGGAATTGCTGTCTCTACCTCGGCTACTGATGGTGGAAACTTGGGTATTTCTTCGATGTAAACACCCGGGGTTTTGTAACTGAATGCCATAATATTGAATTGTTTATGTTAATAATTTAAATGCAGCTCTGCACAGTAATAATCGAACCCATCTTTTTTAACAGTGCCCAACCGGCTAATAGTTGGGTTAGCTATTGGTGATATATTGCCTAATGAATTTGATTCGACAGATATGGTGGTAACTGGTTGCTGGTTAAAGGGTATTGGTTTTACCGATAAAAATTCGTTCGGGTCGCCGGCTACAAAAGTGTATTTATCAGCCGCCGGGCGCGAATCATTTACCGATGTAATATCAGACGTACGTGCTATATAACGCCAAATAATTGAGCGACTGGCAAACCTGATAGTAAACCTCGTTTTGTAAGGTTTACCGGAGCCATCAAACAAGCCAAACACGGAGGTGGAAGGGTAGTTATTGACGATATTAATAATGCCAAATACATTCCTCGATGCGGCCAGATTGCTATCTATATATACCAGATTTGATTGTCCGTTAATATCAATTTTGTATTTACCTGGCGCAAGATTATCCAGCTTTAACTGGATGTTGCTTTGCGGTGTTTTGTAAGTGAGGTTAATGGCATCTAAAACATTTTGATCATAAGCGGTACCTGCCGCGTTTAGGCCATTAACATTTATAGTAAATGTACTTGCTGGTGTTACTGCAAAGCTGGCAATGTAAGGTGCCAGGGTAATCAAGTCGCCCCCGTTTACATATTGTACCTTGTTTCGGTTGAGCCAGGCATCGGTATTGGTTAATGCATTGCCGGCCCCGGGTTTCAGCGCCTCGTAAACATTGCCGGTATTGGTTGCAACCAGGTAGCCTATATTATAGTTAGCAGCATTATTATAGAGGGCAATTTTAGTTTGCAGCAATACATCCGCCCCTGATTGATTTTGATTGGTATTGCTGAAATAATACCGCTTCGATGCTGATGGTGTATCGCTTAAATTGGTAAAGTTATAGAAATGCACGTGGTCTAAAACCATGGCAAATACAAAGTTTTTATTCGGCGCTATAGGTATTAGCGGCAGCCCATTACCATCAACCCGCACCAGTACATATAACAGGTTGCCGGCAAATCGGTATATCATACCCATATTTTTCAAGTCAACAGCCGTTTCGGCCGTGGGTATAATAGTAAAATCAGGGCAGCGCTGATCTGTGTAATAATCATGCATCAGCTCAACGCTAAATAATATGGCATAATTCAAATTCATGACACAGCCCGTTGGTTTAAACTATTAATATTGATT
>CAHJXH010000226.1 GCA_903644075.1 Sphingobacteriaceae bacterium
TACCTTTATAGAACAACTACAGCTCAATGCTGAAGCAGCCATTAACAAATTAGCGGCAATGGGCGTAGGCGACCGTAACCGTATTGCTGTAGGCGGCCACAGCTATGGCTCATTTATGACAGCCAACTTACTTGCACATACCAATTTATTTAAAGCAGGTATTGCCGAAAGCGGCGCCTACAACCGTACCTTAACTCCATTTGGTTTCCAGAACGAGGATCGTACTTATTGGGACGATCCGAAACTATATTACGATATGAGTCCATTTAGTTTTGCAGATAAAATTAAAACGCCAATCCTGTTAATCCACGGCGAGGCTGACGACAACCCAGGTACCTTCCCTATCAATAGTGAGCGTTTGTTTGCTGCTATTAAGGGTTTAGGTGGCACGGTACGCTTTGTTTACCTGCCTTACGAAGCACACGGTTATCGTGGCCGCGAAAACCTGTTACACAAGCTGTGGGAGATTAATACCTGGTTAAATACCTATGTTAAAAATGCCAAGCCTGTTGAAAGCGCAAGCAAGTAATATTATGCTAATAGCAAGAAAGCCTCCCAAATATGGTAGGCTTTCTTGCTATTACACTACCAGGATGCTTTACTCTACGCTATTTTTCAATCCGGATAAATCGCACTGCAAACTTTTATCCCAATCGCCGGTAATGGCAGCCGCATCATAAGTGGTTTGCAAAAATTTTAATAAGCTGGCTTCCGGATCATCTGCTTGCTGCACTAGGTGATACGGCAAGAAGTACTCTCCCATTTCTTTACTATAAAAAGCGCCTTCGGGCCCTACCCTCTGCGATCCGAAGTCGTCAGGTGTAGGGTAACAATAGGCATAAAACGCGGGTTGAGGAAATTGCTCGCTACCCGGCCAAAATCCGCATGAGCTTACTTCCTGTGAGTAAGCCTCCTGCATTACCGCAACCGGTATATTTGGCGCTCCACCAGGATGAAGCGGTGCCTTGCGGCCAGAGAACCGGGTTACTGCTAAATCAAAAGCGCCCCAAAAGAAATGCACAGGTCTGCATTTACCATCAAACCCGGCCCTGAATTTAACAAACACATTATTAATTTTTACCAGCGCCTGCCAGTAGTTATGCATTACCTCGCCATGGTAAGTACACGGTGTTTGGTTTTCTAAAAATGGAATAGCGGGATCAACCTCATTTGGTACAGCATAAATCTCTGTATCAATACCTACAGTTTTCAGGCTATCCATCAGCTCGGTATAAAATGCGGCAATAGTTTTAGCACCTAATGGAAACGAAGTTTTTTTGCCTGTACTGGTAAAAATATGTAATTGATGATCAATAAAATCAAGGTCGATCTGGAAACTTCCTTCTTCACAAGGTATGCTGCCGGTTGTTAAACCCAAAGGGCTAACATATAACGTTACATGCCACGAGTGGTTAATCCATGGGGTTTGTGTTAACCTCACTTTGCCTACCATCTGCGTCCACATATGCACAGTTGCAACAGTATCTTTCAACTGCTGGTAATCCAGTTCGGGCCAGGGATGTATTTTTTGTTCGCTCATAATATCATAGGTAATGTTTTTATTAACGAATAAGTTCAGTTTTAGTTATCACTCTTCACTCCAGCGATAACTCTGATGATCTAAACCTATCAAATCTACAACCCTGTTAACAACGGTTAAAGCCACATCTTCAATAGTTTTAGGCAAACTATAGAACGATGGCACAGCCGGGCAAATAATGCCACCCGCTTCGGTAACCGTTTGCATATTGCGGATATGGATTAGATTTAATGGTGTATCGCGGGCTACGAGGATTAGTCGGCGGCGCTCTTTCAAAATCACATCGGCAGCACGACAAATCAAATCATCTGATGTGCCGGCGGCTATACGGCCAAGTGTTCCCATTGAGCACGGCACCACCACCATGGTATCAAACTTTGCAGAGCCCGAGGCAAAGGGTGCAAAAAAGTCGTTCTTTTGGTAAAAATCGAAAGGGTAATTTTTGTAATCGTCGTTCTGCAGTTCGTATTTCCAAACATCTTTCGCATTGTCAGACATTACCACAGCTACTTTATTAATCTGATCTTGCAGCTTTATTAGCTGATCAAATAATACTTTGGCATATATAGAACCACTGGCCCCCGTTACAGCAACAACAATTTTTTTCATGCTTGATTATAGCAGATAAACAGAATTTACTGGGACAATGTTACGGAAATATAAATAAAAAAGGGTCGAATAACTCGTACTCGACCCTACATCTACCTATGAAAAACATGCCCTTGAGAGGGCAATACAAATGTAGAAACTATTTTTTAATTTATAAACAATTTTTTTAAATTATTTTAACCTCAGGCAGTTATGGGCTTTTTATACTTTCTAGGCGTTTTTCTCAATTAATGTTTGGATTATACCATCAACCATACCTACACTTGGCACATAAATATTTTTAATATCTGCCCATTTCATCACGGTAAGGTATATTTCGCACGCAGGGATGATCACATCTGCCCTATCCGGGTTTAGCCCTAAAATATTAATCCTATCCTTCAAAGAGTACGAGTTGAGGTTATTATACAATGCTTTCAATTTACTTATACTTAACGGTGAACCGTCTTTCTCGTCTGATAGCTTGTACAATTTGTTAATATTACCACCGGTACCAATGCCCGAAACATTTTTAAGTTTACGTGTATGGTCTAAAATAAACTGTTTCATTTCGTTCCAGGTCTCATCTTTGTCCTGGTTATCCAACATACGGATGGTACCAATATTAAATGATTGTGAAGCAAATAAACTACCTGACGAAAACAGCGAAAGTTCGGTACTACCACCACCTACATCTATGTACAGGTAGTTTTTAGTATTATCTATATCCTGTTCAATATGGCTGGCATAAATAATATTTGCCTCTCGCTCGCCATGCACAATCTCTAATTCAATGCCTGCTTCTTCTTTTATTCGCTTTACAATCTCCTGCCCATTAGCTGCTTCGCGCATGGCTGATGTAGCGCAGGCCATATAATCGTCTACCTTATAAACATCAATGAGGTTTTTAAATGCAACCATGGTTTTAACCAGCTCATCTGCTTTTTTTGGCGATATATGCTGATTCAAAAACGCATCATCGCCCAGGCGCAACGGAACCCGTATCAGTGTGTTTTTTTTGAAAGAAGCGGTAGTGCTGTGCTTTGTAATATCAGCGATCAGCAAGCGTACGGCATTTGATCCGATGTCTATGGCGGCGTATCTCAATTTTGTAAGTTTTTAGCTTTCAGGTAATTATATATCTCTATTTGAGCCCGATGTAACACATCCGACTTTGTTTTATGGTACTTATTTGTGCCGATACCGTTAAGGTCGCGTGCTTTGGTATTATCCTGTAACTGGATATTAATCATATCCCGAATCTCTTTTTTCAGGGATTCATCGTAAACCGGGAAACCAACCTCTACCCTGTTATCAATATTCCGGGTCATTAAATCGGCCGATGTAAGATAGATCTTCTCTTTCCCTCCATTTCCAAATATCAATACGCGGGCATGCTCCAGGTATTTGTCTACAATACTTATTACTTTAATATTTTCGCTGTATCCTTTTACATGCGGTATTAAACAGCACATCCCCCTTACGATCAGGTTTATCTTTACACCTACACCGCTGGCCTCGTAAAGCTTCTCTATCAGTTGTTCATCAGACAGGCTATTCATCTTCAAGATCATGTAGGCTGGCTTACCTGCCTTTGCAGCTCTCATCTCCTGGTCTATCATTTTATAAATAGCCGGGCGCGAATCAACAGGCGATACAATCAGATTTTTTAATCCTTTTGGTAAAGATCCTTTTTGCAGATCCTTAAAAACGAGGATCAGATCATCCGTAATCCGTTTATCGCAGGTAAACAGCGTATGATCGGCATAAATATTGGCCGTTTTTTCGTTGAAATTACCGGTAGAAAGGCAGGCGTAGTAAACAGGCTTTCCTTTCTCTATCCGGGTAACCAGGCAGGTTTTGGCATGCACTTTATAATTTGGGATGCCGTATATTACGTTAACACCTTCTTCTTCTAAACGGTTACTCCAGTAAATATTGTTCTGTTCATCAAAACGGGCACGTAACTCGATCAAACAATTAACCTTTTTACCATTTTTTGCAGCGTTGATTAAAGCATGGATCACACTCGAATTTTCGGCCAAACGGTATAAGCTAATGCTGATCTCCTTAACCTTTGGATCGATAGCCGCCTCACGCAAAAAGTGAATGGTATAATCGAAAGACTGGTAAGGCGTGCTTACCAAATAATCTTTCACCATGATCTGGTTAATTAAACTTTTAGCGAAAGACAGATCTTTAACCGGTAATGGCTTATAGCGGGTATACTCCAGCTCGGGTTTACTGGTATTAGGGAAATTGATAAAATCTTTAAAATTATGGTAACGGTTGCCCGGTATCAAGTTTTCGCTATGTAGATTAAGCTTCAGGGTTAGGTTATTCACCATATCTGCAGGCATCTCGGCATCATATAGTAAACGCATCGGTTTACCTTTGCGGCGTTTTTGTAAGCTTTTGCTTAGGGCATCGATGAACTTTTCGCTTACTTCCTTATCCAGATCCAATTCCGCATCGCGGGTTAGCTGTATCGAATAGGCTTCAATGCTATCGTAATCAAAAATAAAGAAGATATCTTCGAGGCTATAGCGGATAATATCATCCAGCAGGATAATAAAGTTCAGATCGTTGGTTTGGGGCAGCACCAAAAAGCGCGATAAGTTATCAGGAAACTCTATCAGGGCCAGGCGGGTTTTCTTTTTGGTTGTTAGCTTTACAAAAAAGTAAATAGCACGGTCGCGCAGTTCTGGTATAGGCGAATCTTCATCCAACATTACCGGCACCAAAGTCGGCAATATTTTACTGCGGAAGTATTCATTCACCGAAGCACCACGGGTTACGTTAAGCTGCTTTTCGTTGAGGATAAATATCTTCTCGGCAGCCAGCTGTTTAACAATAATGTTTTCGTACAAGTTGTTAAACTTACGCTCCTGCTTTATCACAATGCTTTTTATTTGCGTTAAAACTTTCTTAGGATTATAACCCAATAAGTTTTTAGCCTTCTCATTTAAATTAGCCAGGCGACTAAGCGTAGCTACCCTAACCCGGTAAAATTCGTCGAGGTTTGATGAGAAAATGGCCAGAAAGCGTATACGGTCTATCAGTGGCACTGTAGGGTCGGCAGCTTCCTGTAAAACCCTGTCGTTAAAGTATAACCAACTAATTTCTCTGTTTACTAAAGGTATTCGTTTATCATGAGGCATATCTACTGCTTCGGCAATTAGGCGCTGTATGCAAAACTGCTCATTTATTTGTTAATTTAATATTAACTTAATATAACTAAGTAGGTTTTAATTACCCTATAAAAACAGCTACTTTTACCTTGTAATTATTGTATTACTATTGTTACATTTAACTTATAAATAACACCACCTATGCCATCATTTGATATTGTGAGCAAGATTGACGGACAGACCCTGGATAACGCCATTAACGTTGCTAAAAAGGAGATTTTGAACCGCTATGACTTTAACGATTCTAAAAGCACTGTAGACCTGGACAAAAAAACCAATGAACTAACTATTGTTACCGAGAATGATATGCGCCTGAAGGCGATAGAAGATTCGATCATCAGTCGGATGATGAAGCAGGGCTTAGACTCCAAAGCTTTGGATTTTGGTGATGAGCAGGCGGCATCGGGAAATATGATCCGCAAAAACATTAAAATTAAGGAAGGCCTGGATAAAGAGGCAGCCAAAAAAGTAGTAAAGAAAATTAAAGATAGCGGGTTAAAAGTGCAGGCCGCTATAATGGACGATCAGGTACGTGTAACAGCCAAAAAAATTGACGACTTGCAGGCAGTGATCAGCCTTTGCCGGACAGAAGACTTTGGACAACCTTTACAATATATTAACATGCGGAATTAACCCCTTAATAATTAAACTAATGATAAACTCTCCAAAAAATGAAAAAGCTATTGTTTTTATTAGCCGTATTATCAATACTGCTAATATCCTCATGCAAAGCAATTAAAGAAAAAGATGTTGTTGGCACTTATAATGCTGCATTTTTACGAGCGCGGGATACGTTGATAGTAAATCGGAACCATACCTATGTTTATCACGATCAAAATATGGTTCATAAGGGGAGTTGGGAACTAAAAGGCAATACACTATCTTTTAATAATTTTCAGTTTAGCCCTACAGGCGACATAAACACCTGGGTTACAGATGTAAGGCTACAGGACAATGATGTGAGAATTATGTACGCTGAAGATGATGGCTGCTACTATAAAAAAATAAAGAAATCTACTTTGCAAACAGTTGCTGTAAAATAAAACAGCTCCCCATTACGGGGAGCTGTTTTAAACTAAACCAACACTGTTATGAAAACAAACTTTAATTATTTTACAGCTATTTCTCTTGCCTGTATTTTAGCTTCTTCTTTTTTAGCTACATTCAGTTTTAAGATACCATCAACATACTCGGCATCAATTTTTGATTGATCGGCAGTTTCTGGTAAAGTGAATGACCTTACAAATGAATTGTAAGCATATTCTTTTTTGCTGTATTTTTTACCTTCTTCAACGTTTTCAACTTTTTTCTCAGCCGAAACGCTTAAAACATTCTTATCTAAGTTAATTTTAAAGTCTTCTTTGCTTAAACCAGGAGCAGCCAATTCAATTTCGAACTGATTTTCTGTTTCGGCAATGTTAACTGCAGGTGTTTTGGTAATTAAACGATCACTTATTTGCGAATCATTTAATAATGATTGGAAAACGTCGCTAAAAAATGGATTAACTGCGTTTCTGTGTCCGTTGTTGAATTTTACTAATGTCATTTTATGTTCCTCCAGAATTTTCTTTTGTTATCTTCGTTATCTGTTAAGATCAACTCTTGTACCAATGGCTAAAATTCATCAACAAATGACTTTTTGTCGGTACAAAACAAACCAAGCAGACAATTTGACGCATTATGCCTGAAAGATTAACCGATTATAACTTCAAAACTCCTATATCCATCCGTTTCTCTGATATAGACGCGTATGGAAACGTGAGTAACACGATATATTTAACCTATTTTGAAATTGCCAGATTAAGCTATTGGAAAGAAGTTACCAACTGGGATTTCTCTAAAGCCGGCGTGATATTAGGCCGTTCTGAAATCAACTACCTGAAACCAATTAGTATTAACGATACTATCTATTGCTACGTACGCACTTCGCGCATTGGCAACAGCAGCTTTGATATGGTATACCTACTAACCCGCGAAACTGAAAACGGCGAAGAGATTTGCACGGTAGGCAAATCGGTATGCATCAGTTATGATTATGAAAGCAACAAATCAATCCCTATCCCGCTAAAAGAGCGCGAAAGCATGATTAATTATGATGAGCCTGGGTTGATTACGAATACGCATTAAGAGAGAGGCAAGAAACGAGAATCAAGAGACATGACTTGCTTGCAATAAGTAAAGCCATTGCAGAGCAATG
>CAHJXH010000227.1 GCA_903644075.1 Sphingobacteriaceae bacterium
GTGGTTATAGTTCAGTATTGCGTCAGTGTTATTCTCTAACAAGTTACGCTGATCTTGTCTGTAATCACCATAATAGCCAAAAGCATACCATGATAAATAAGTATTAAGGTTGGCACCTGCAGGTACCTTTTCAGTATTCATCTCGTTATAAGTATTTAACGAGGTACGTACAAACAAACTCAAATCCGGAGTGAATTTATAAGTCAGTTTTATTGAACCGTTGATAGTTTGTTTAGTTCTGCCTTTTAACCATTCATTGGCTACAAAATATGGGTTATTCAAACGGCCATACTCAGCAGCGTATTGCTGTAAGCCTGGTACACCTTGCGGGCCTTGATAAACATTTTTCAAGCTGCGTACATCATAATCTGCCGAACCGTAAACCTTAAACATGTAAACATAACTTTGAGGGCTATAGTCAACATCAGGGATATTTGGCGAGTATTGTTCGTTCAGGTTAATATCAGCATCAACACGTAATTTAGAAGAGATATCATAACCTGCAGCTAACTTAAAGTTATCGATGTTATATTTAGTGTTAGGGAAATCACCTTGTTGAAAAGTGTGACCATATGATGTATGGATATCATAGTTTGAACCACTTGCACCTAATGACAAAGTGTTGGTTGAAGTTAAACCTGTTTGTACGAAATTATCGAAGTTGTTTGCACCACGGGCCAACCAAGGTGTTTTTTGTCTGATACCAGTTGTTGGATCATAAGGGCTATCGTACTGTTGAGTTTGGAATATACCATCAAAACGCGGGCCCCATTCTGGTAAACGTTGTGTGTTATCATACAACACGTTACCATAAGTATAAGCGTAGTTAGTACCACGGCCATATTCGGTCTGGCTTTTTGGCATTACTATAAAGCCTTTCTCAGCCTCGTTGGTGCTGTTGAAATCAACTTGCCAGCCTTTTTTGTCTTTGGTACCTCTTTTGGTTGTAATAACGATAGCACCGTTAATACCTCTAAAACCGTAAAGTGCGGCAGCGTTAGGGCCTTTTAATACAGTATAGCTTTCAACATCATCTGCGTTATAGTCGTAAGTGTCCGAGTTTACCGGCTCACCATCAACCACGTAAAGGATATCTTTACTACCACGTAAAACTACAGTTGGCGCGCCACCAAACTCGGCATTGGCACCAATGTTTAGGCCTGCAACTTTACCGGCCATTGAGTTAAGCGGGTTAACATCACGTGCAGTGGTTAACTGATCGCCTTGAATTTGGGTTTGTGAGTAACCTAATTTTCTTACTTCTTTTTTAACACCCAACGCAGTTACCACAACCTCGTTTAAGTTTTTGCCTTCGGGTTTCATCTGGATAGCGATTGAGTTATCGGCACCAATCACAATATCTTGTTGTGCATAGCCAATAAACTTAACCGTTAATGTTTGACCCTTTTGAGCAGAAATGGTAAACCTACCACCCTCATTGGTTGTGGTGCCCTGGTGTACGCTGTTAAGCAACACACTTACCCCGGGCATCGGTTGATTGTTTTCATCAGTAACAATACCCCTGATCACATTCTGGGCATAAAGATTGCCGCATGCCATCGTTATTACGATGCACATCAACAGCCATTTTAACTTTGGTAAAACTTGTTTCATGTATAACTTTTTGTGCCAAAACTACCCGGCACTTGTTAACAAAATGCGTATTATTCAATAACAATACTTTACCTTATCATAACAAACAGTGCGTATTATTTAGATATTGTTAATATTACAACACAATAATAGCAATAAAGAAATTTTGTAATTTTTGGTTAAATGGAGATTTTAACACTAAAAACTTTTTTTGAGGGGATATCGTTAGTTGCGGCAATTAACAATATAAAAAGATGTTATTTAAATTATAATACAAGTCAAGAAAACGCCATCAAATACCTGAAAAATCAACAAAAAACTCACAATTCACTAACATTTCACTAATAAAGATATTAACTAAACAATAGTTAATGCTTCAATTTCCATAGCTTCCGGATCAAAAACAAGCAAACCATTTGTGAAAGAACAACGGGCTAAACATGGCCCGTAAAGCCATTGAAGCTTATCCTCTAAAAAATATTTTCCGAAATTATTTCTTGAAATATTATTTACATCACAAATACTTACACCTTCAAAGTGCATATGCCCCGAAAAGCCGATGCTGCTATTATTTTTTGCGATAAATTGAAGGTGCTCATGATACTCTTCGGCCATTTTTGGGAAGCAGGTTTTCATACCAGTCATATCCGGATAAGCGAAGTGGGAAAAGAAGATATTCCGATCGTTAAATGTACGGGTGGTATGCTCGGGCAGCGACTCGAGCCAAGCGGTATCAGCCTTAGTTATCAGGGCGGGCAATTGTACATCTTCATACAAAAACACTTTATCGCCACCTAGTTGTTTACGTTCAAAAAAGTCGAGATTGTACCAATTATCAGGAAATTCAAATCCACCCGGATGATACTCCGGGTTCTTTCTCACCTGGAACAGATCATTATTGCCAATTACAACGGTACTGCAATTAGCCTTTATCATGGCAATACACTCATGTGCATTGCGGGTTTCAAGGTAATTATAGGTGGTTACTTTAAAACCAACAATATCACCAAGGCATATTACCTCATTACACCCCTCTTGTTCCAATAGCTGGAACGCTTTTTTTAAAGAAACAATATCCTCGTGAATATCGCCTATGATACCAATTTTCATGTACTATTTATATAATTCCCGCAGTTGCGATTCTTCACTTAGCTCCATTGCAAGCGGGTTTATTTGCGCCTCATAATCAGCGCGGTATTTTATAATGCCATCAACCAGTACTAATGATACTGCGGCCAATGCGTTTTTACTGTCGAACACTACCAGATCGGCTTTTTTGCCAACATCGATACTGCCAATCTCTTTCTCAAATTTTAACAAACGTGCCGGGTTAAGCGATACCATGTTTACTGCCTTGCTTGGTTCCATGCCGCTTTCTATCATTTTAACCACACTGCCCAGCATCGTTGGAAAATGGTAATCGCTGCAAAAAATATCAACCAGGTCCTCGTTCAAAGCATCGATACTTGATAGATTTCCGCAGTGCGAACCTCCACGGTAATAGTTTGGTGCACCTAAACAAACCCATAAACCTAATTCTTTGGCTTTGCGGGCAGCCTCCATGGTGGTTGGCATTTCAGACAACGTTGCGCCGAATGCTTTTCCTTCTATCACATGCTCCACCGTAGTATCATCATGACTACCCAAGATACATTTGTTTTTAAACGCCTCTTCAATAGCCCCACGATTATTGATGGCACTCAATTTCTCCGCCTGTTCAAGTAGCATCAGGTTAGCTTCTTCGGCAGTAATTTTTAAGCCCTTCACCCGCATATCTATCTGTTGTTCGATAGTGAACTGACGCTGACCGGGGATCTGATCATTATAGATCACCATGTACAGGCTTTCCAGCTTGGTCATGGTATCTAAATATTTGAATATCGTATTTGTGTTTGGATCGATGCGCGCATGCAAATAATGCCTTACCAGCATCGAGTTGCGGGCAGCATCTATTTGCCGGGCCAGTTCCATAGCCTCATCAAAACTGCGGTTCTTAGCCTGGTTATCTGAGAAACTGATGGCACTGAACACTGTAGTAATACCACAGCTTGCCGCACGCGCATCTAAATAATGCATGGCGAAAGGCAATGGAAACGCCGCGCTTGGCCGTGGGTAAAGTTCGCGCTCCAGGTAATCGGTATGGATATCGATACAACCCGGTATCAACCATTTACCTTTAACATCTATACCAGAAACGTATGTTTTTCCCTTTTCAACAGCGGTGATAATGCCGTCCTGAACTTCTACCGAACCTATAAAATTCTCAGTTGGCGTAACAATCCGGGCATTGGTTAATAAGTGCGTAGTCATTGGGGTATAGGCATTATTTGATTCAGTAAAACTATCCTTCAATTGTTAGCCATGCATTAGGGCTTAATAAGAATAGCTTTAGTATTTGGTTGCTCATCGTAACTTTTCTTTACCCAAAATCATAGTGCGGAAATAGTCAGAAGTTTTTTCTATCAGCAATATCATAATGATAATTAGGCAGATTAACGCAAAGGCATCCTGGTAATGCAATACCTGCATAGCCATGTAAAGCGCGTAACCAATACCACCTCCGCCAAAAATACCCAGGCTTATTGCAACCCGGATATTAACATCAAATGCATACAAGCAATTGGCAATAAATGAGGGGATAATTTGCGGCAGTATAGCATAACGTATTACCTGCAAACGCGATGCCCCTACAGAGTAAATGGCATCGGCAGCACTGTGTTCGGTGTTTTCAATAATATCAGTAAACAGCCTGCCAAACATACCCACGGTGATAACAATTAGCGCCAGCATACCACTAAAAGCACCAAGCCCCACGGCTATAATAAAAATTAAGATGCACACCAGCGGAGGCACAATACGCAACAGCGATAAAAAGCCACCAACAAGCAGCCTGATGAACCTTAATGGCATCGTATTAGCTGCCGTTAAAAAAGCCAGTACAAAGGCAATTAAACAACCATAAAACGTGGCTAAGAAAGCAGCGGATCCAGTTTGCGCGATAGCCTTGCCAATGGTTGGCTGCCATAACACACTAAAATTAGGCGGCAGCATTTCGCCCAACAACCTTTGGATAGGCGTAAAATCTGCAAATATTAAAAACGGGTTATATTTTAGATAGATGCATACGGCAACAACCACAAACAGGCTTATACCCAGATAACCAACCTTATGCTTATACTTTGCCGAAGGCAATATTAATTGCTCGTTCATTTTAAGGCTCCTTTCAGCTTAATTTTATTTCTGATGAAGTGCGACAACTGCTCGGCACCAACCACCATGACCAGGATTACCAACACTGCCGTTAACCCACGGTGAAATTGGAGCAGCCCGAATGAGGTATCCAGTTCATAACCAATCCCCCCTGCCCCTACGGCGCCCAGGATAATGGATAACCTGATGTTTATTTCGAACCTGAATAATGCGAGAGAAACCAGGTTAGGCACAATTTGCGGAATTACCCCAAACCATATTACCTGCAATTTATTAGCACCTACGGCTTCTAATGATTCTATCATGGTATGATCAATCTCTTCAATGATATCGCCAAGCAGTTTGCCCAGCATACCTACGCAACCTAATGACAAGGCTACTATACCCGAAAAAACACCAAGGCCATAACCCGCAATCAGTATCAGTAGGATGATAATCTCAGGCAACGAACGCTCTAAACCAATCAAAAAACGGGTAATGTTACGGATGATGGGGTTAGTGAGATTTGATGCCGCTGCTATAGCAAAAACCACGGCCAGCAGCGTACCCAAAACAGTTGCAATAAAAGCGATAGCGATTGATTGCAAGGCAGGTTCCAGCATTTCGGGAAAGGCGCTCCAGTCTGGCGGGAACATAATTTTAACAAATGAGATACCTTGCAGCAAACCCTTGCCAAGCTTATCAAACCCCGCACCGCATACCCAGGCCGTTAATTTAATAAGCGCAAGCAAGCCAACCGTAGGTAAAACTAACTTGTAATACCTTTTCGGACTAAAATCGTTGATAGTCATAGCTGCTTATTGGATAGCTAATACAGGCTGCTCGTGCTGCTCCAGCTGGTGCAGTTCTTCACCATAAATTTCAACCAGCTGATCGTTGGTTAACTTAGGGTCGCCGTCGTAGATGATCTTGCCATCTTTAATAGCAATTACGCGGGTGCAATATTTGGCTGTCATTTCGGGTTGATGGAATACCCCAACCACTGGGATATTTTCTGATAACGGGCGAATCAGCTTCATAATCACCTTGGCATTGCTTGGGTCAAGGTTCGAGATCGGTTCATCGGCCAGTAATAAGGCTGGTGACTGAAATATAGCCCTTGCAATGGCCACGCGCTGCATTTCGCCACCGCTTAAACCCGATGTGGTTGTACCAGACAGATGGTCCATTTTTACCTGCTCCAAAGCCTTAACAGCTTCTTCCGCCTCTTTATCGGTAAAGCCATAAAACAGGCTACGGAAAGTACTGATCTGACCTAAACGTCCAATCATCACATTCTCTAAAACGGAAGCTCTTTTCACGAGGTGATAGCCCTGGAATATAACACCAATCTTTTGCCTTACTTTTCGAAGTTCACGCTTTTTGATCTGGCAGATATCGGATGAAAATCCCTGATCATCCGTCAGCACCACCGAACCTGAATCGGGTTTCAGCAGGCCGTTTAAACAACGCATGGTGAGCGATTTACCCGCGCCGCTTGGGCCCAGGATACCTACAAATTCGCCTTTTTTCACTTTAAAACTGATACCATCCAGCACTTTACGCCCGTTAGGTAGCACTTTGGTTAAATTACTTACCTCCAACATCTTGTTTTAAATTAAGGGTTTACTATTGTTTTATCAGCGCCAGGTTTTTAATACCCGCGGCTATTTTACGCAGACCGTTATATAAAGAATCGCTAACCGGCATATAAGCATGCTTACCAGGGTCGGCAATAAATACTTTGATGAAAGATTGTAGCGCCGCAGGGTCTTTTTGTCCCATGGTTAAATAGGCATCTTTTATTTTCTGGGCGAATGCCGGGTTCAGGTCATTACGCACTACAATGGGCGAGGCCACTATCGGGTCTGATTGCCATAGCACCACCAGGTCATCCTTTTTCACCATATTCATTCTCACCAATACATCTACACCGTATTCGCTGGTGGTACAACCCAGATCAACTTTGCCCGATTTTACGGTGAGTACCGTAGCAGGATGGCTACCGGCGAACATGGTTTCTTTAAATGAATTTTTCTCGGGGTCGAGGCCAATGGTAGTCAGGTAAGCAGCAGGTATCAGGTGCCCCGAGGTAGAAGCCGGATCAGCAAAACACAGGCTAAGCGATTTTGCACGGCGCTTAACATCGTCCATATTTTTTAAACCCGTATTTTTATTGGTGATAATGATGCTGTGATACATGGTAGGTTTACCATTGGCACCTATAGCTACTATCGGGGTAATACTATGTTTTTGTGAAGCCAGAATGTACGAGAATGGACTGAGGTAAGCCATGTGCACCTTTTTGGCGTTGATGGCTTCAATCACAGCTGTATAATCGTTGGTAAACTGAAACTCTACAGGTACGCCCAATTGCTTCTCGAGGTACAATCGGGTAGGCTCCAGCTTAGTTTTAAAAAGGCCGGGGATACCACCATTGTAACAGGCAATAATCAGGGTTTTAGGTATACCATTGCTATCTAAGGCACTTTTATCTCCGCAACCGGTTAATGCAAAGCCAAAGGCAAGGCATAAACATACCATCAATAACTTTTTCATAGGGAATTTTTGTTGCTGTATTTTTCCAGAAAAGATGGCACATCAAACAGATCTTTGAAGTTTGCTTCGAGGGTTTCGCGGTCCCAGTTCCACCATTCTGTAGCCAAAAGCTTTTCTATCGTTTCATCGTCGAAACGTTTTTTAATTA
>CAHJXH010000228.1 GCA_903644075.1 Sphingobacteriaceae bacterium
TCTCTAATTTTACCAATGGATACTCATTACCGTCTTCCCATTTAACGGTCTCGCGGGTATCGATGCATGATTTAGTCATAAAAGAATATTCGTTTGACATATCTTTAAATACAACTAATCTATAGTTTTTGGGATGCAGGTCCTGTTTCATATTAATTTTACTTTTCTTATAAAAGAGGTGCAAATATACAGCTTTATTTGAAAATATAAAAGAGTGGGGTAAAAAGTTTTGAACAATCGAATTTTTGTCATTCAGAGCGATAGCGAAGAATCTTCTTCAGCATGCTATGATGACCTTAATCTATTGCTTTTTAATTTACAAGCACTAAAAAACAATTGCCCTAATTCAGTAAGAATGTTTTCTGTTTTAGATTGAATGTCTATGTCTACATCTATTGATCTGTATCCATCCTCATCGTCAGGTATATCAAGGGTTTGTCGGTTAGCAAAAAAATGTTTCACTTCTTTAGCTAATCCTAATCTCACTAAATTAGACATTTCAAATTCTTCAAATATACCGTCAGGAATATTTTTATGCTTTTTTATCCTTCGTTTGATATTAGAGATTTTGTAATTGTTTTTATTTAATTCCGCTTGACACTTTTGTTTCTCACTAATAAGTTCCCATATTAAATCAGATGGCGCAGAATTCTCGGTAGTTTGATTTCTAATATTCTTAATTTCAACATCAAGATTTACAATCTTTTCAGTAATTTCTTCATCGAGTCGCAATCTATTAAGTTTAAAATCTTCTAATTCCTTTGTGAGCAATTCAGTTTCCTTTTCCTTTTGATCAAAAACGCTTTCAAGAACAGTATATTCATGACTGGATAGCTGACTTAAAATATATGGAAATACATGATTTTCAATATTTTGCTCTGGAGCAACCAAATTCGACAGTAAAACAGACCATTTATCTTGTAATACTTCGTCCTCTTCCACCGATGCATAATCTAAGATTGGGCAAAGAAGTTTTAATGATATTTGTTTAGGATTAATGTTATTATCCTCACAATATAATTTAGCTTTACTAAGCATTTTTATTTGGTTCTTGAATCTCCAAAGACTTATAAAATCCTTTATTAATAGGCCAGTTTCTTCTACCGCAGGAATAATTAATTTATCAAGGAAGTCCTTAGCGACATCAATTCCTTTCTCAATAGCTGTAGAACTTATATCGATTTTTTTAGTGCTGCCAGAATCGTTCATGATCAAACTTTATAAAACTGTTTAAGTATTTAATTTATATCCATATGTGTAAAAATAAGCGAACAGATATAGCGCAGAAGATTCCTCGTACCTCGGAATGACAAAGTTATAATAGTCCCGATTCTCGATTCCTGATTACCTAACCTCTTGGCATAGCTCAACCAAAACCCCTCCCGCACTCTTAGGGTGCACAAAACAAACCAGTTTATTATCCGCTCCGCGCTTAGGCTTATCGTTCAGCAAAATAAAACCTTCGTTTTTCAGGCGCTGCATCTCGGCTTCAATATCCTCCACATCAAAAGCAATGTGGTGGATGCCCTCCCCTTTTTTGGCTAAAAAGGTGGCGATGGCGCTATTGGCAGATGTAGCCTGCAGCAGTTCTATTTTATTGGGGCCGCATTGTAAAAAGGCAGTCAGCACATGCTCTGAGGCAACCTCTTCGGTTTTGTAAACGCTGGTATTCAGCAACTTCTCATACAAAGCCGAAGCATCTGTGAGGTTATTTACCGCTATGCCAATATGCTCTACCTTTTTCATATACTAAAAATTGCAAATTAATGACTACGGTGCTACATTTATAACAAAAGATTGAAATATTTCTATATAAAGTTTGCTTATCTTTGTGTTTGTAATTAAAGAGCTATGAACATCCCTGTATATTTAGATAATAATGCAACCACGCCGATGGACCCACGGGTTCTGGATGCGATGGTGCCTTACTTTGTACAAAAGTTTGGTAATGCAGCAAGCCGTAACCACGCTTTTGGCTGGGTTGCAGAAGAAGCGGTTGACTATGCCCGCGAACAAGTAGCTAAACTAATTGGAGCAAACGAAAAAGAAATCATATTTACATCGGGCGCAACCGAATCAGATAACCTGGGTATTAAGGGTGTGTTTGAGATGTATAAAGAAAAAGGTAATCACGTAATTACTACAGTTACCGAGCATAAAGCTGTTTTAGATACCTGTAAGCACATCGAGCAATTGGGTGCACGGGTTACTTACCTGCCGGTTAAAGAAGACGGTTTAGTTGACTTAGCAGTTTTAGAAGCTGCTATGACGCCAGAAACCATCCTGGTATCTATCATGTACGGTAACAACGAGATTGGTGTTATACAGCCGGTTAAAGAAATTGCTGCCATTGCACACAAATTTGGTGCTTTGTTTATGACCGATGCTACACAAGCAGTAGGTAAAATACCTGTTGATGTTATAGCTGACGGTATCGACTTATTAGCTTTATCGGCCCACAAAATGTACGGACCTAAAGGTGTTGGCGCATTGTACGTTCGCCGTAAAAACCCAAGGGTTAAAGTTACCGCCCAGATGGACGGTGGCGGTCACGAGCGCGGTATGCGTTCTGGTACTTTAAATGTACCGGGTATTGTTGGTTTAGGTAAAGCATGCGAAATTGCCCGCTTAGAAATGGCTGATGAGGCTGTACGTTTATCAAAACTGCGTGACAAATTAGAAAAAGCATTAACCGTGCTGGAAGAAAGCTATGTAAACGGAAACGTTGAGCACCGCTTACCACACGTTGCCAATATCTCTTTCAAATATGTAGAGGGCGAAGGCTTAATGATGGCCATGAAAGATTTAGCAGTATCATCTGGTTCTGCCTGTACTTCGGCATCGTTAGAGCCATCATACGTGTTAAAATCATTAGGTTTATCTGATGACCTGGCACACTCTTCTATCCGTTTTGGTTTAGGCCGCTTTACAACTGAGGAAGAAATTGACTACGCTGTTGAAGTAACATTAAAGTCGGTTACCCACCTGCGCGAACTTTCACCACTATGGGAAATGTTTAAAGAAGGTATCGACCTTACCACTATTGAGTGGGCAGAACACTAAGATAATTTGATGATGTGAGGATTTGAAGATTTGAAAATCAGCACATCAAACTATAATATAAAATAACGAAGAGCAATCTTCAAATTTTCAAATCAACTAATTAACAAATCATAAAGCTATGGCTTATTCAGATAAAGTAATTGATCATTACACTAACCCGCGTAACGTGGGTACCTTAGATAAATCGAGCAGCAAGGTAGGTACCGGCCTTGTTGGTGCACCAGAGTGCGGCGACGTAATGCGCCTGCAAATTGAAGTTGATGACAACAATGTAATCACCGATGCTAAATTTAAAACATTTGGTTGCGGTTCTGCAATTGCATCATCATCACTGGCTACCGAGTGGTTAAAAGGCAAGTCGATCGACGATGCCATGACCATCGATAATATGGACATTGTAGAAGAGCTGGCTTTACCTCCGGTAAAAATCCACTGCTCTGTTTTGGCCGAGGATGCTATTAAAGCTGCAATTAACGATTACCGCGTTAAAAACGGCATGGCACCTATCGAAAGCGAAAAATCACACCACTAAGAAAGATGTGAGATGTTAGATAGGAGATTTGAGATCTTTTATCTACCATTTATATAACTAAAGTAATTTGTAAGATTTGATTTGGAGCTTGTCTCACATCTCACATCTCAAATCTCACATCTCAAATCTACAACTATGGTTACTGTAACTGATAAAGCAAAAAGTAAAATAGAACACCTGATGAGTGATGCCGGGTTGGATGCTTCGTATTTTTTACGGGTATCTGTTCAGGGCGGCGGTTGTTCGGGCCTGTCTTACAACCTCGATTTTGATAATGAGGAAAAAAAAGGCGACCAGTTTTTTGAAGATCAGGGCGTTAAAATGGCGCTCGATATGAAATCATTCCTTTATTTAGCCGGTACCGAATTAGATTTTTCGGACGGACTGAATGGTAAAGGTTTTAACTTCAATAACCCCAACGCCAGCCGTACCTGCGGTTGCGGTGAAAGCTTCTCTGTATAATCTTTTAAGAATTTATAATATAACAGAAAGGCGCTCAACTGAGCGCCTTTCTTGTTGTATGCTATTTATATTTACTTTGCGGATGACGATAGGAGAACTCCTGTGCGTATTATTAATCGCGAAGTGCAGGGCCAAGAAGATTATTAAATGAGTCGTTTACCTTTTCGGTATTAATGAGCTCCCTACGGTCGGTTCTTCATTACATTCAAAATGACAAAGTAAAAAGGTACACTCAACCCTAAACCCGATTGACGCGGCACGCAGTAAAGCAGAAAGCGGGACTGGCGGAACATAGATGTTACTGAACGTTGGTTTTCGAAAAAAGAAGCTTTTTATTCAATTAAAAATTCACGTCATTGCGAGGCACGAAGCAATCCCCTACTTGCAGAGTCGCTCTGTATAGTTCGCGATTGCTTCGTTCCTCGCAATGACGATTATTTCAACCATGCCACTCCTTTACAAACTGGAACAGAAGTTGCTGCCTATTTAACACCCTAATTTGTTTTTACCTATAAATAACTAAATTTGTTTTTTAGTAGAAACCCCAATTAAATTTAATGAACCTGAATACAGAAGTTACAACAGTTCCTGAACTGCTTAGAAACGTTGTAAAAAACATTCATCCGGATACGCATACTTTCTTAATTGATAAGGTAAAAGATACCTGGCAGGAAATCTCCTACCGGGAAACGCTGGATAATGCTGATGCCGTATCGGCCTGGTTCTTGAATATCGGCATTAAAAAAGGCGACCGCTTGGGCCTGTTAATCGACAATGGCCCCGATTACATTTATTACGACCAGGCTTTGCAGCAAATTGGCGCTGTAAATGCCTCGATATACCCCACCCTTACCGAAGCCGAGGTTGAATATATTCTGAACGATTCGGGCTCAAAAACCATATTGGTAGGGAACCCTTTTTTACTGCGCAAGGTATTAAAGGTGGCGAACAACTGCCCGGCGTTAATCCGCATCATACCTGCATTCGATGATTTCGAGAAGTATACCGAAAACCTGAATTTAACCGCAGGCGTGTTAAGCTTTGCCGAGGTTATTGCCGAAGGTAAAACCTTGGTTGAGCAATATAAACTAACCATCAACATTGCCCGCGAAGGCATTTTACCATCTGATCTTTCCTGCTTAATTTATACTTCGGGCACAACCGGAACGCCCAAAGGCGTAATGCTTACCCACAGCAATTTTGTGGAAACCATTCGTGATGCACTGGAGCAGATCTGGAATGTGGATAAGGATGATTTGTTCCTTTCGTTCCTGCCATTATCTCACGTATTTGAGCGTTGCGCTACGTATTATATTTGCTGTGGTGCTGGCTGTAAAATAGCCTTCGCCCAAAGCCTCGAGCTGCTGGCCAAAAACCTGATGGAGGTTAAACCTACCATCATGAACTGCGTACCGCGTTTGCTGGAACGTATACACGATAAGGCCAACAAAAACGGCATGAGCGCCGGTGGCATAAAAACCAAGATATTTACCTGGGCAATGGAAATTGGCCAGAAATACCGCCAGGCTAAAGAGAGTGGTAAAAAGCCGGGCTTTATTTTGGCCCGCGAATATAAAATTGCACATAAGTTGGTATTCAGCAAGATCATCGAGAAAACCGGTGGTCGTTTAAAATTCTTGATTTCGGGTGGCGGCGCATTGCCGCGCAATGTGGGCGAGTTTTTTGGCAACCTGGGTGTGCCGATACTGGAAGGTTTCGGCTTAACAGAAACCACCGGGCCAATGGCCGTAACCGAATTTGAACGCCAGGTTTATGGTACCGTTGGCCGTGTTTTTAAACGTACAGAAACAGCTATACAAAATATCGAAACCGGTAAAATATATACCGTACAAAGCTACGATACTTTCGACCCTAATTTTGAGTCGGAAGAGGGTGAGATCATCATCCGCGGTGTATGCGTAATGAAAGGTTACTGGAACAAACCAGAAGAAACAAAGGCTGCTATTGATGCCAATGGCTGGTTCCACACGGGCGACATCGGCCGCTTCTACAAAGGCTACCTGCAAATTACCGACCGACTTAAAAACATGCTGGTAAACGCTTACGGCAAAAATATATACCCTACCCCGGTCGAAAACACTTATCTTAAAAGCCCTAAAATTGAGCAGGTGTTTTTAGTGGGCGATAAACGCGAATATGTAACCGCTATCATCGTTCCATCGCGCGAAGGCCTGCAGGAAACTTTCGGACTGACCGAGCAATACTTCGAACAGCCCGAGCAATTTATAAGCGATAAACAAGTAACCGACTGGATTGGCGTAGATATTAAAAAACTAAGCAACGAGCTGGCCAAATTCGAGCGTATCAAAAACTTCAAAGTAAAACGTAACCCCTTCAGCATGGACGAAGGCGAAATGACCGTTACCATGAAAGCCAAACGCAAAGTAATTGAGAATAAATACGCCGGTGCTATTAATGAAATGTACGTAGCGGAAGGGTGAAGAATAAGCTTCTTATTTTGGATTTCGAATGTTCGATTTCGGATTTATTTTCCCTTTTGTCGTCATTGTGAGCGATAGCGTGGCAATCTCGTCGTAGGGTTATCCGATCTGTATAGCTACGAGATTGCTTCGTTCCTCGCAATGACAAATTTTATCCTTGCGCGCGTTTACAACGCGCGCTTAAAACTTCATTGCGTCTGCGACGCGTCTTCGCTATCTTTACTCTTATCATGAAATCAGAAAAACAAAAAATGCTCGATGGCGAAGCCTACCTTGCCAATGATCCCGAACTGGTAAAAGGCCGTACCGATGCCAAGAAACTGCTTCACCGGTTAAACGTTACCGAGTATTTGTTTAATGATGCTGCGAAGGATATCGTCAAAGAACTCATCCCAAACGCCGGCGAAGGTTTATATATCGAACCGCCTTTCCATTGCGATTATGGGTATAATATCCACGCCGGTACCAATGTATATTTCAATGTTAATTGCGTGGTACTGGATGTTTGCAAAGTAACCGTCGGCAGCAATGTATTCTTCGCCTCTGCCGTGCAAATTTATACTGCCGCCCATCCTTTAAATGCCATAGAACGCCGCAATACCGAGTTCGGCAAACCCATAACCATTGGCGATGATTGCTGGATAGGCGGCGGCACGGTAATTTGTCCGGGAGTAAATATTGGTAACCGTTGCGTTATTGGGGCTGGTTCCGTGGTTACTAAGGATATTCCTGATGATTCATTAGCGGTGGGTAATCCGGCAAAGGTGATCAGGAAATTGTAAGATTTCAAAGAACGATTTGCGCTGATTTTACATCAGCCATAAATTTTCATTTTGTCATATTGAGTTATAAAATCCGGGGCCTCTAAGGGTTCAATGACATGTTTGAAAATCAGCCACTTAATAAACATGTCATGGGT
>CAHJXH010000229.1 GCA_903644075.1 Sphingobacteriaceae bacterium
TTACCTTGTAATAATTCGGCAGGGCTGGTTAAAACACCGCTATTAAATTCTTCGGCTTTTACTGTGGTAATAGATCCAGTCAAATCTTTTTTGCTGGCTGTGCCGTAACCAATTACTACAACTTCTTTCAATGCTTTGGCATCGCCAAGTAGTGTAACGTTAATTACTTTTTTATTGCCAACAGTTACTTCTTTAGGTATTGAACCCACAAAGGTAAACCTAAGCACATCGGCCGGGCTCTTTACTGTAATAGCGAAGGCACCATCGTTACCTGTAGTAGTTGCCTGGTTAGTACCTTTAATAGCAACCGTAACACCAGGAAGTGCGGCATTGGTTTCGTCTGTAACTACACCTTTAATGGTGCCTGTGTTTTGGGCAAACAAGGCTGTTGTTAGTTGCATAATCAGCAACAGCATAAATGCTGTTTTAGCTGCAACGCTGCAAAATGGCCTTAAAAATAAGGGGTACATTTTTTTCATAGATGCTAATTGTTAATTTGTTTTTTGAGCTTAATAGATTGATTCAATAATTAATTACTTACCGGTAATGCTTATTTACTACCAATACGCCTATTGAAACCCTTGCCCCTACTGCTTAACAATTGTTTAATACACACCTGTAAAAAGCCCCATTTACGTTACATTGAGGACATATAAAGCTGTATTTTTATTAATATCCAGGATTCTGCAACAGCTTTGGGCTAAGCTGGCGTTGTATTGCCGGGATAGGATAAATGCGATGATTGGGGTCTGCATCTGTCTTATAACCCCATTGATTTTCCCACTTGCCGAAGCGGATCAGGTCGTTTCTGCGCCAGCCTTCAAAGGCCAGTTCGCGGCCACGCTCATCTAATATGGTTTGAAGATTAATTTGCGATAACGGTGCTGCACCCGACCGGGCACGTACCTGGTTGAGCAGACCTGATGCAGTTTCGCCAAATGTGGGGTTAGCCCCTCTTAAAATGGCCTCAGCCTTGGTCAGCATCACATCCGCCAGCCTAAACACCGGCACATCGTTACTTTGATTACGGTCTGTAGATGTTTTATCCGGAAAAAACTTATTATTACGATAACCCTTTGCTTTGCCCAGTTCATCATTACCTACATCAAGTTTACTCGGGTCAACCGTAGGATCGAGTGTGATATTAGGGGTAAACTCTAACTGATAACTTACTGGCGTGCTTGCATCGGCACCTTTGTAAGCTTGATCGAGCCCGGCTTTAGTTGTTTGTATAATAATGGGGTTACCCAGGTTATCATACTGTTTACCAATCAGCCATTGCTTATTACGAGTATCTGCCGGATCATTATATAAATTATAAAAGTCGGGCAGTGTGGCCATTGGATCGCTTGGGATAAATGGGATACCGTATTTATCCTTCAAAGCAGTGTGCAGACTATAGCGCGCAAAGTATTGGCCTTTAGCTTGTATATTATCATAAGGTATAGCAAAAATAAAATCTCTGATCTGCGGCCCGTTATCAATGTTAAACATGGCAAGGTAATTAGCATCAAGCAAAAAGTTTTTGCTTTGTATAATGCTATCGCACATTGTTACGGCATCATTATATCTTGGGATGCCGGTGTAATACTCAGCATTAATATATAGCTTGGCCAGCAAGGCAAAAGCCATCCAACGCGTAGGCCTGCCATAAGTAATATTGCCAATCGCAGTGTTTAAATCTGGTAAAGCAGCTTTAAGCTCAGTTTCTATATACTGAAAAACCTGGGCACGGGGTGTGGTTACCAGGTTGGTAGTATCGGCAAAGTTTTTAACCAGTGGGATATTACCATACAAATCCATCATCATAAAATTGGCGAATGCGCGGGTTGCCCTAATTTCGGCTATGGTAGTTCGCTTGGTGGCGTTATCCGGCAGGGTATTAAACAAAGTGATAATACGGTTACAGGTACTAATTTCGCTAAAGCCCCATTGCCAGGTTGTGTTAACGTGTTCATGATCTATCGTCCAGCTGTGATAATGCAGATCGCGCCATTTACCACCATCATACCAGTTACCGGCGCGGGCCACAATCAGTGCTTCATCTGTACACAACTCCTGCATAAACCAGTAAGATTGTGCGTACTGACTGCGCAACTGCGTATACACAGGGCCTGATGCCGCAATATATTCTGCCGGTGTTTGCGGGAAATTAGAATTGGTTAGTTGTGATTGCACATTAACATCCAATTTGGTACAAGCTGCAAATGCTGATACAAAGGCAATCAGCAAATAATATTTAAATCTGGCTATGTACTTCATATTTATAGTTCAAGTGCTACACCTGCAATAAAAGACCTGGTTTTTGGATAATAATTATGATTGTCGATTCCCGGGGTAACCGTGCCCAAATTCATCTCAGGGTCGATGCCGGAGTATCCCGTAATAGTAAACAGATTGGTACCTGTTACATATATCCGCAATGAACGGATAGCCTGGCCCGCAAGTTTAAAATTGTATCCCAGCGTGGCATTATCAAGCCGTAAATACGAGCCGTTTTCGAGGTACCTATCTGAGTAAAGGCTTGCATTATAATCGCTATATGATTCTGACAGAGTAAGTTTCGGGATATTATGATTGCTGGCATCGCCGGGTGCGTTAAGCGTGGCCAATGTAGCATTCAATATTTTATTGCCTGTTACGCCCCGAAAAAACACATTGAGGTCGAAACGTTTATACTTAAACGTGTTATTAAAACCAAACACCAGTTTGGGCTGTGCACTACCTAAATAGGTTTGGTCTGTAGATTTTGGAGCAGTTGTGGGGTTGCCATTCCTATCCTGAAACATAGATATGCCCTGCGCATTTTTGCCCAAATAGTGCAGCGTATAAAACTGACCCACCGGATGCCCTGCCTGTATAATTTGCGTGCTTACATTACTTTGCCCGGTACCGGCCGGGTAACCGGTATAGATATAACTTAGTTTGTAAATATTGTTGGAGAGCGATACCACCTCGTTCTTATTATGCGCAATATTGACACTACTACTCCAGATCATATCCTTAGTATTTACCGGCACAAAAGTTACGGTTAGCTCAATCCCTTTATTATTCATTTCTCCGGCATTGGCATAAATCATACTGCCGGGTGTGTAAGAGAGCGATGCAGGCTGCTGATAATTATAGATAATGCCTGTAGTGGTTTTATTGTAGAGATCCAGCGTTCCGGTAATTCTGTTCTTCAAAAATCCGAAATCGAGCCCGGCATCTAACTGGGCTGTTTTTTCCCACTGCAAATTGGGGTTTGGGTTTTGTACCGGACCAATTGATTTAATATAGCCGCCATTGTAATAAAATGACCCGGTAGAGTTATTGAGCAACAAAGGTGTAAGCGGATCAAAGCCTATGGTATTACCGGCAATGCCATAGCCTAATCGTAGTTTAAGGTCGCTCAGGTAATTCTGCTTCTTCAGAAAATCCTCTTCTATTATTCGCCAGGCGGCAGAAATAGTTGGAAAATATCCCCAGCGATGGTTAACACCGAATGCCGAAGATCCATCGCGGCGCAGCGAGCCTTGCAGTAAATATTTATCTTTATAATTATAGTTAAACCGCGAGTAAAACGAAATTAAACGTAATGTTTCGATAGAAATATTGCCATACAATGGCACATAGCCCGGCGGTGCCTGACCCAAACCCAGGTTATAATACGAAGTAGCATCTGAAGCAAAGTTGATATTGGAAGCCTGAAAACCATCACCATTGGCATCCTGCTGCCAGGAGTAACCGAGCAAAAATTTTAGATGATTGTTATTATTGAATGCATGTTCATAAGACAGATAGGTTTCCAGCACCTTTTTTGTATCCTGATAGGTGGACCGGATAGCCTCGCCGTTGGTATTGTAAGCCAATAATGAATAATGATTATAATAGGTATTGGCATTGGTTGTACGGGTTTGATAAGCCGCATCCAGATTATAGATAATGCCTAATGGTAGTTTTAATTCAATACCCCCATTGGCCAAAATGGTATTCATCTTGGTATCATACTGATTATTTTTAATCAGCGCCAGGGGGTTATAGGTTTGCGTACGGGTAAGGTCTTCTTTAAATGTCCCATCAGTACTGTATACATTAAGCGTTGGCAAAAAGCGCAATACATTATAAAACACCAGCGTATCTACATCACTTTGCTTACTCACCAGGTCATATAACGAGAATTTGATTTTCAGGTGATTGTTCAGAGCCCTCTGTTCGAGATTAAAGCGCCCAATAAACCGTTCGAGTGAGGAGCCCTGGATAATGGCTTCGTTTTTAAAGTAGTTGGCGCTGCCGCTGTATATAAATTTATCGGTGCCACCGGTAAAACCAATATTGTGATTTTGAGCATTGCCTGTGCGGCTTACTTCCTTTTGCCAATTGGTATTTGCACCGTTATCATCTGCAGGCGCAAGGGCTTTGTTATTTGCTTTTAAATAATTGCGCAACTCATCGGCAGTTGCCACATCGATAAAACTTGAGATTTTTTGAATGGAACCATAACCATTATAGGTTATCCTGGCATCGCCGGGCTTGCCACGGCGCGTGGTGATCATTATTACACCATTTGCGCCCCGGTTACCATAAATTGCAGCTGCAGACGCATCTTTGAGTACCTCTATACTGGCTATATCGGCCGGGCTAATTAAGTTAAGTGAGGCATCTGGAACCCCATCTATTACATAAAATGGCTGCTGCCCCAGGTTAAGTGTTGAAGGACCTCGCAGAATTACCGTTGGGATACCGTTAGGGTTACCGTCCTGCGTTACGCTTAAGCCGGCCACCCTGCCTTGCAGTAATTGCACCGGCGAGGTAATTACACCAACATTAAAATCTACCGGGGATAAAGAGGCAATTGTGCTGCTCAGCTCTTTTTTTAGGCTTTTACCGTAACCAATCACCACTACCTGGTTTAACTCGGTTAACATAGCTCTCATTTTAACCGAAACAGCTATTATACTACCCTGAGCTATAGTATAACCACTAAGCGTTTGGCTTTCGAAACCTATACTGGTAAAAACCAGCATGTAAGGGCCGCCTTGCGATACATCATCGAATTTAAATACCCCACTGGTATCTGTTTGTGTGTATAGGGTAATGTTATTGCTTTGTAGCTTTACATTAGCATTAGGTATTGATTTCCCCTGTTCATCTTTCACAATACCAGTAACCAACGACTTAGCATTTTGGGCATATAATGTATACCAGCATGGCATTAATAAAATAAAAAGCCATTTTTTAGCAAACATCTCTCCCTTTGATTAAATACCTTTTTTAAGTGCGGGTATATTTCGAAATATTGCAAAGCGCTCATAAAATACCGCCTTATGGCAAGGCTTATTATTCACCCAATATATATGTACCATTACGTTTGCTTAGGTTAAGTTTATTAAGCATGGCCACGGTATGCAGCACTTCTTCTGCCGGCTCCGTTTGCGTATTTACTGTACCCGTAAAATACCGGTTGGTTAAATCGCCGTTACCCGCATTTATTTTAATCTGATATGCTTTTTGCAAAACCACTATAACAGTTGTTAAGGGCTGATTATTGAAACTAATAATATTACCAGTTATAGAAGTATGGTGTTCTGCTTCGTTAGCAGCAGGGCTTGGGCTTTCATTAATGTCAGAAACCTTGGTAGTGTGGCTTGCCTTATCCAACGCCGCCATTTTGCCCGGCGTTAAGTATACATCGGTATTAACAGCGTTATCTTTATTTTTAAGCTGCTTAACAACAACCTTACCTGTAAACAGCTGTACTTTGGTTAATGTATTACCCACAAACGCGGTGATTCTAAAACTGGTACCAAGCGCTGTGGTAGAAAGGCCGCCTGCATAAACCGTGAATGGCCGGGTTTTGTCTTTAGCTACTTTAAAAAAAGCTTCGCCAATTAAATAGATATCGCGTTTTTTTTGATCGAAAGCATGTTGATATACAACCTGGCTCGCTGGTGAAAGCGAGATCTGAGATCCATCCTTTAACGCGATAACCTTTACGTTAGTTGTTTTATTATAAACAGTATCGTTGTATGATTTAATCAGACTTACAGTATTTACTGTTGAAGCCCGTTTATAATTGTTTACTCCAATAAACAATGCGGCACCCAATACAACGATCAGCGATGCGGCAATACTTATCACCCTAATTAATACTACCCGGCTGGCTTTTTTATCTATGTGGCTTTCAATCACATCAAGCATCTGCTGCGACACTGCCGGGTCTAATTCATTTTCCGAATTAAAGTTTTTCCAATCCTCCTCATCCAGGTACTTATCCAGTTCATCAGGGTGGTTATGGAAATATTCATTTACAGCCGCATGTTCTTCCGGCGTACATTCATGCCTGAAAAACTTAAATAACAGCTCTTTGGTAACTTCCATATCTTACTAATACGTTTAAATAATACCTTACCCCTACTGGCAATTTATTATTTAACCTTTTATTGTTCATTTATTTAAATGTATTTCAATCAAATGATTTTTACCTGTTAAAGAAAAAACATGCTGATAGCATTTCGAATTTGCTTTATAGCCTTAGAAATATGATTTTCAACTGTTTTTGGGGATATTGACAATTCTTCGGCAATTTGCTTATAAGAAAGCCCTTGCATGCGGCTAAGTTTAAAAACCTTTTTTCGCATAGTTGGCAAGGTTTCCAACTTATCGTAAACATGTTTCAGGGTATCTCTGTCGGCAACCTGGTTATCTTCATATACGGGCTCGGTACTGTTAGTTATCGAATCGCTATATTTCAGTTTAACCTTTTCCTTTCTCAACTGATCAATTAAAATTGTTTTAGCAATTCTGAATAGTTGGATGTCGAGCGTAAACTCTTCCGATAGCTTGCTCCGGTTTTCCCAAAGCTTAATAAAAGTTAACTGAACAACCTCCTGGGCCAGGTATGCAGATTGCGTACGGTTGTAGATATACTGATATAATTTAGCATGATATTGCGCATATACAGCATTAAAACACTCCTTGCTGCTGTCTTTCAATGCTTTAATTTGCGGTGTCATATTCCGCGACAAAGATGCTGTTGGCTTATGATGCTATATACTATTGTAGGTTAAATAATTGTTAATCATTTTATTTAAATCCGGGCGGAATTAACAAATCACTTAACGCCCTTACGCGCATGCATCTTGAGCAAATGAATAGCATAATTACAGTTAAATTTAATGCAGATCATAGCGGGCTTAAATAAGTAATACTTACTAACCCTAACTTTATAACGGCTCAAATCAACAGGAATTTCTGATGGTTGAGCCGTTATTATTAATGATAAAGATTTGTCATTTGTGCAAGAGAAAGCGTCGCTTGGACTTAAAAAGTATTACCACTGAAGAAACCGTCTACCTTAATATTAAACTCATCTGTATGTTCAATAAGGGTGCCGTGGCCGGAGTTTGGCAGTATCCATAAA